>DASYRE010000037.1 GCA_036004685.1 Candidatus Polarisedimenticolia bacterium
AAGCTCCTTAGAAAGGAGGTGATCCAGCCACAGGTTCTCCTACAGCTACCTTGTTACGACTTCACCCCAATCATCGATCACACCGTAGGCGCCTGCCTCCCTTGCGGGTTAGCTCAGCGACTTCGAGTGCAACCGACTTTCGTGATGTGACGGGCGGTGTGTACAAGGCCCGGGAACGTATTCACCGCGGCGTGCTGATCCGCGATTACTAGCGATTCCAACTTCATGGAGTCGAGTTGCAGACTCCAATCCGAACTGAGGACGATTTTTTGGGATTAGCTCAGCCTCGCGGCATTGCAACCCTTTGTGTCGCCCATTGTAGCACGTGTGTAGCCCGAGACATAAAGGCCATGAGGACTTGACGTCATCCCCACCTTCCTCCCCGTTTTCCGGGGCAGTCCCCTTAGAGTCCCCGGCATGACCCGATGGTAACTAAGGGCAAGGGTTGCGCTCGTTGCGGGACTTAACCCAACATCTCACGACACGAGCTGACGACAGCCATGCAGCACCTCTACCGGCGTCCCGAAGGAAGACCCTGTTTCCAGGGCTGTCACCGACAGTTCAAGCCTCGGTAAGGTTCTTCGCGTTGCGTCGAATTGAACCACATGCTCCACCGCTTGTGCGGGCCCCCGTCAATTCCTTTGAGTTTCAGCCTTGCGACCGTACTCCCCAGGCGGGGCACTTAATGCGTTAGCTTCGGCACAGCAGGGGTCGATACCCGCTACACCAAGTGCCCATCGTTTACAGCTAGGACTACCAGGGTATCTAATCCTGTTTGCTACCCTAGCTTTCGCGCCTCAGCGTCAGTACCGGTCCAGGTAGCCGCCTTCGCCACCGGTGTTCCTCCCAATATCTACGCATTTCACCGCTACACTGGGAATTCCACTACCCTCTCCCGGACTCAAGCCGGACAGTTTAAGACGCAATTCCTTGGTTAAGCCAAGGGATTTCACGTCAGACTTACCCGGCCGCCTACGCGCCCTTTACGCCCAATGATTCCGAACAACGCTGGCCCCCTCCGTATTACCGCGGCTGCTGGCACGGAGTTAGCCGGGGCTTCCTCTGGTGGTACAGTCAAGGGCGAGAGGTATTGGCTCCCACCCGATTCTTCCCACCTGACAGGGTTTTACGACCCGAAGGCCTTCATCACCCACGCGGCGTTGCTGCGTCAGGCTTTCGCCCATTGCGCAAGATTCCTCACTGCTGCCTCCCGTAGGAGTCTGGACCGTGTCTCAGTTCCAATGTGGCCGATCGCCCTCTCAGGCCGGCTACCCATCGTCGCCTTGGTGGGCCATTACCCCGCCAACTAGCTAATGGGCCGCGGGCCCCTCCTCAAGTGATAGCTTGCAAGCATTGGCCATCTTTGGTTGCCGGTCCCGAAGAACCAGAAACTTTATCCGGTATTAGCCCGCCTTTCGGCGGGTTATTCCGAGCTCGAGGGCAGGTTACCCACGTGTTACTCACCCGTTCGCCACTTTACCGGGGGTATTGCTACCCCTTTCTCGTTCGACTTGCATGTGTTAGGCACGCCGCCAGCGTTCGTTCTGAGCCAGGATCAAACTCTCCAATTAAAATCTCACGCCCATTTCGGGCGAGGATTATCCGGATTGCTTGACCTGAATTTACTGCAAGGTCTCAGGATAACTTGGGACGTACGCACGTCCTATTTAGTTTTCAAAGAACGCAGGTGTTTTCGAGGGATCGCCATGTTACTGAAGCGACAGGCATGTGTCAACACTTTTTTGAGGATTTTTCGGATCTTGCTTTCGCAGGTGCCTCTATTGTACGATACGTCGTCCCTTGGAGTGGGCCGCGTCTGCCCACTTTTTTTTTCTTAGAGCCGCAGCTTGAGTCCGCCCCGGTAACGAGGCCGCTCCGTGCAAAAAGGCGAAACATTCGCAAAAATAAGCGATTTGGGACACAGGGTCGCGGAGGCCGCCGGGATGGAGCTGGTTCAGGTTGACCTCGAAAGGCAGCGCGGAGGCTGGTTCCTCCGGCTGTACATCGACAAGCCCGGAGGCGTGACATTGGGCGATTGCCAGGCCGTTTCCGAGCAGATGGGGGCGGAGTTGGACGTGCAGGATCTGATCGAGGGCGCCTACACGCTCGAGGTCTCTTCCCCCGGACTCGACAGGCCCCTGCGAAGCGACGACGATTTCCGCCGATTCATTGGCAAGCGAGTGGCTCTCTCGACGTTCGAGCCCATCGAGGGGCGCCGGCACTTCGTCGGGAGGCTGCAGGGCTTCGAATCGGGCGTCGCCAGGCTGATCGACGATAAGGAAGCCGAGTACGCTATCCCCAGGCAGAAAATATCCAAGGCGCGGCTCGAGGTTGAATTCTGAGACGAAGCCGCGGCGCTTCAACGAGCGATCGAGGGAAATCGCAATGAGCAGTGAAATCATCCAGGCCATCGAACAGGTGGGGCGGGAGAAGGGTATCGAAGTCGACGTCATCATCCGCGCGGTGGAAGACGCGTACGCCGCGGCCTCCAAGAAATACTACCGGACCAAAGAAGAGATCGGCGCGCGATTCAATCGGGAAAGCGGTTCTCTCGAGGTTTTCGCCAAGAAGAAAGTCGTGGAAAGCGTGCTCAATCCCGATCTGGAGATATCGCTCGAAGATGCGGAGCAGCTGGATCCGACGGTCAACCTCGAGTCCGTCCTTGAAATCCCCAAGCCGACGGAGGGCCTGGGAAGAATCGCCGCGCAGGCCGCGAAGCAAATCATCTTCCAGAAAGTCCGAGAGGCCGAGCGCGAGAATGTCTACAAGGAATACAGCGCCCGGCTCGGCGAGCTGATCAACGGCGTGGTGAAGCGTTTCGAGAGAGGCAGCATCGTCGTCGATCTGGGCAAGACCGAATCGGTGCTTCCCAAGAAGGAGCAGTCGAAGGCCGAACACTACAACCAGGGGGACAGGATTCGCGCGATCATCGTGGACGTCGATCGAAACGCCAAGGGTCCTCAGATCATCCTCTCCCGCACCGACCCCCGGCTGCTGATCAAGTTGTTCGAGATGGAAGTGCCCGAGATCTACGATGGAACGGTCAAAATCGAGGTGGCGGTTCGGGACGCCGGCGATCGGGCCAAGATCGCGGTGCGCTCCAAGGACAAGGACGTCGATCCGGTCGGAGCGTGCGTCGGCATGAAGGGATCGCGGGTGCAGTCCATCATCCGGGAGCTTCGCGGGGAGAAGATCGACATCGTCCAGTACTCCGCCGAGATCAACTCCTTTGTCACGCACGCGCTGAACCCCGCTCGGATCAATCGCGTCTCGATCGTGGACATGGAAGGCAAGGTGCTGGAAGTCGTGGTCGACGACGATCAGCTTTCTCTGGCCATCGGGAAAAAGGGCCAAAACGTCCGACTGGCCTCGCGGCTGGTGGGATGGCGCATCGACATCAAGAGCGAGCAGGACAAGAAGAGAGAGGTGGAGATGGAGATGGAGCGGATGGCGCGAGCCAACCGTCCTCTTGAAACCGTCGAGGATCTCAGCTTCAAGTCCATGCAAAAACTCCTGGAGGCCGGATTCACGACGATCGGGAGCGTGCTGGCCGTCGGCATGGAAGGGCTGACGGCGGTCCCTTCGATCGGTCCGAAAACCGCCGAGAAGATCATGATTACGCTGCGGGAGGTTCTGGACGCACCGCTCGCGCCCCCGGAACCCCCCGAGGAGGAGCCGATCGAGGCGGCCGCTTCCGAATCGGGCGGCGAATCCGCCGAGGATACGGCCCTGATCGCCGAGGCCCAGCCCGGGGCGACCGAAGAGGAATAACCTCCCGTGAGCGGGAGAAGGATGGTGTATGGGGAAAATCCGCGTTTATCAGCTGGCGAAGCTGCTGAAAATCTCGAACGACGAGGCCGCCGACCTCCTTCGCCGAAACGGCATCGAAATCAAGTCGAACTTGAGCAGCATCGACGAGAGTCTCGTCGAGCGCTTCCGGTCGAAGAGCGCCCCCGCGGCGGCGAAGCCGGAAGTGGCGCGCCCGGAGGCAGCCGCGCCCGCGCCCGCTTCCGGCGCGCGGCCCTCTGCGAAACCTTCCAAGCCGAAGACGGGGCTCACGCCGGCCAAGAAGGCCACGCCACGACCGGCAGAACCGAGCGCGGCCAAACCGGCACCGGGAGCGACGGTCAAACCCCTTGTGCGACCCGCCCCCTCGAAGGCTCCGCCGGCACGTAGCATCGGCAAGGGGCAGCCCCAGGATTTGCCCGCCGCGCCGGCTCGCTCCGCCTCTTCCCTCTCGGCGCCTCGGGCCGTCTCCGAGATCCCCTTGACCGCCGTGAAACCTCATCCGCCGGCGCCCATCGTCTCCGAGCGTCCCGCCGCGCCGCGTCCGGCGCCGCTGCCCCCTTCTCCGCCGCGAGACGTCATTCTGACCGAAGGAGTGACGGTCAAAGAGCTGTCCGAGAAAACCGGCCTGAAGTCGAAGGACATCATCAAGAAGCTCCTCGACCAGGGCATCTTCGCGACTATCAACCAGCCGCTGGATGTCGAGCTGGCGAAGCAGATATGCAGGGAGTTCGGTTATGAGGCGCGCATCATCTCCTTCGAGGAGGACGCCATCCGCGAGCACCGGACGGGCAGCGCCCCTTCGAAGCTCCGCCCCCGGGATCCCGTCGTGACCATCATGGGGCACGTCGATCACGGCAAGACATCGCTTCTCGACGCGATCCGTCAGTCGAACATCATCGAGCAGGAGCACGGCGGGATCACCCAGCACATCGGCGCGTACCATGTCCAAGTCCGCGGACGCGGCATCACTTTCATCGACACCCCGGGCCATGAGGCCTTCACGCTGATGCGTTCGCGGGGGGCCAAAGTCACGGACATCGTGGTGTTGGTCGTCGCGGCCGACGACGGAGTCATGCCGCAAACCGTCGAAGCGATCGATCACGCCCGCGCCGCCGGAGTCCCGATCGTCGTCGCCATCAACAAGATCGACAAGCCCGGCGCGAATCTCGACCGAGTCAAGAAAGCCCTCTCGGATCACAACCTCCTCGTCGAAGACTGGGGGGGAGACATCGTCAGCGTGGCCATCTCCGCCAAGCAGAAGCTCCACATCGACGATCTCCTGGACATGATTCTGCTCGTCGCCGATCTGCACGAGCTGAAAGCCGATCCCGACGTGCCGGCGACGGGTGCGATCCTCGAGGCCAAGCTGGACAAGTATCGCGGCCCCGTCGCCACGATTCTGGTCCAGGAGGGAACCCTTCACCCGGGCGACGCGTTCATCGCCGGCGCCGCGAACGGGAAGGTGCGCGCCATGTTCGACGACCGGGGGCGGAAGATCCAGAAAGCGGGCCCCTCGATTCCCGCCGAAGTCCTGGGGCTGCAGGGGGTGCCGCGGGCGGGCGACCCCTTCCAGGTCGTGGTGGACGAGCTGAAGGCCCGCCAAATCGGAAGCTTCCGCCAATCCAAGATACGGCAGGAAGGCCTCGCGAAGTCCTCGAGGCTGACGCTGGATCACCTGTTCCAGCAAATCAAGGAGGGCTCCATCAAGGAGCTTCCCATCATCCTGAAGGGAGACGTCCAAGGCTCGGTGGAGGTGCTCGCCAAGAGCCTGACCGACCTCTCCACCGATCAGGTCAAGGTGCGCATCATCCACAGCGCGACGGGCGCGATTACCGAGACGGACGTCTTGCTGGCCTCCGCCAGCAACGCCATCATCGTGGGGTTCAGCGTCCGGCCGGACCGCTCGGCCGCGGAGCTCGCCGAAAAGGAAAAGGTCGACATACGGCTGCACACCGTGATCTACGACGTCCACACCGAAATCAAGAACGCCATGGTCGGTCTGCTGGATCCGACGTTTCACGAGCAGTATCTGGGCCGGGCGGAGGTCCGCAACCTGTTCAAGATCCCCAAGGTGTGGATGGTCGCGGGGACCCATGTGGTGGACGGAAAGATGCTGCGAGGGTGCCAGGTGCGGTTGCTTCGGAACAACGTCATCGTGCACCAAGGCAGAATGGCTTCCCTCAAGCGGTTCAAGGAGGACGTGGGGGAGGTCAAGTCCGGTTACGAGTGCGGCATCTCACTGGAAAGATTCAACGACTTGAAGGTCGGCGACGTGATCGAGGCCTTCAAGCTCGAGAAGATCATTCCGAAGAGCCTCTGAGAGCCGCGCCCTGGCCTCCGGTCGTCTCCTAAGATCGCGGGATCTTCATGAACGTCGGACTGTGCATCGTGGAGATCCATCTCTCCGCATCTCACTCGCTCAAGGACAAGCGGCGCGTCCTGCGAAGGTTGAAAGACCGGCTGAAGAGCCGGTTCAACGTTTCGGTCGCCGAGATTGACCATCAGGATCTATGGCAGCGCGCGACTCTGGGCATCGTCTCCATCGCGGCGGGCCACGAGCCTCTGGAGTCGTGCTTCGGGAAGGTCCGGGGCATCGTGGAGAGCGAGGTGCCGGGCGAAGTGGTGAACTTCGAAATCGAGTACCTGACCTGATTCCCATGACCAGCCCCCGGCGCGAACGTCTGGCCCACGAGCTTCGCAGCGAAATCTCCAGGCTTCTGTTGCGGGACATCCGGGATCCTCGCGTCGGGTTCGTGACGCTGACCCGCGCCGAGGTGAGCCCCGACCTCACCCATTCGAGAATCTACTTCACCGTGTTCGGGACCGATGCGGCCCGCCAGCAGACCCTGAAAGCGCTGAACCGCGCGGCCGGCTACCTTCAAAGGGCGGTTTTCCGGGAGCTACGGTTGCGTCGGAACCTCGAAATCGTCTTCGTCCTGGATGAGGCCGCCGCGACCGGCAACCGGATCGACGAGCTCCTGGAGCAGATTCGCGGCGCCGGGGGCGAGGAAGGGGAAGAGGAATGAACGCAAGCGGCGTCCTGCTGATCGACAAGGAAGAGGGCGTCACCTCTCACGACGTCGTCGACCGGGTGCGGCGGATCGTCGGATTCCAGCGGGTCGGCCACACGGGGACCCTGGACCCGATGGCGACGGGACTGCTGCCGATTTGCCTGGGCAAGGCGACACGCTTGTCCCGGTTTCTTACTTCCTCGGACAAGACCTACGCGGGAACGATTCGGTTCGGGCAGGCGACGGACACGCACGATCGGGAGGGGCGTCCTCTCGGTCCCCAGCGATCGGTGGAATTCTCCCGGGAGCAGCTGATGGTGGCCGTCCGTTCGCTCAGCGGCCCGATCACCCAGGTCCCGCCGATTTACTCGGCGAAGAAGCATGGCGGCGTGCCCCTGTACCGCTTCGCCCGCCGCCAGCTCGACGTTCCTCGCGCGCCGATTCAGGTCGTCATTCATTTCCTGAGAGTTTTCGAGATGGAAGGGAGCGACCTCCGGTTCGAGGTGAAGAGCTCCCCGGGCACCTACATACGGGTCCTGGTTCACGATTTGGGAGAGATGCTCGGCTGCGGAGCCCACCTCCATTCCTTGCGGCGCACCGCTTGCGGCGATTTCCAAATCTCCGGAGCCGTCAATCTCGATCTTCTGGCGCAGAAGGTCCGGGAGGGGCAGTTTCCGGAGATTCTCATTCCGCTGGAGCGGGTGCCCTTGGGCTTTGGCACGGTCGTGGCGAATCGACAGGGGCTCCAGGCGGTCAAGAACGGCCGGGCGCTCGGGGTGCGGGAGATCCTGCCTTCCCGCTCGAGCTTGAGCCCGGGTCCTTGCCGCGTCGAGAACGAGACCGGAGAGCTCGTCGCCATCGGACGGCTCTCCCACCCGGATGGATCGGACGTGCCGCTGATCCAGCCTCAGATCGTTTTTCTTCAGGATTGAAAGGGGCTTGACGCCTTTTCATGTTTGCACCGGCTCAGCATCCTATGCTAGAGTTTCTGCGCCGCGTGTCATCCGTTGGAGTTTCGATTCGTGAATTCTCCGTGGGGGGCGTCGGGCGTTGAACTCCCTTGATTCTGGAGGTGGAAATTTGAGCATACCGAAGGAGAGAAAGGGCGGCATCATCGAATCCTATCAAACCCATCCTGGCGACACGGGATCGCCCGAGGTCCAGGTGGCGCTCCTGAGCGAGCGCATCGAGCACCTCACCGAGCACTTCAAGAGTCATCGGAAGGATCATCATTCCCGCCGCGGGTTGCTCATGATGGTGGGCACTCGTCGCCGGCTCCTGGATTACCTCAAGCGCAAGGACGCGGATCGTTACAAAGAACTCATCAAGAAACTGGGAATCCGGAAGTAATGCGGAAGCCTGCCCGTTCCGGATCCGGACGCAAGGGCCGAGGTTCATCGAACAATTAAGGGTTTTCTAGGTCTCATCGTTACTCATCAATCATTCCCGCTCACACCCTTAATTTTTGATCATTCGCCCCTTCTGTCCGGACTCGAGGAATGCTCCTTCCCGTGCAGTGAGCCGCCGGTTCCCCCCAACATCCTGGAGGTCGTGATTTGAGTATCCGGAAAGAGACCAGTATCGGCGGCCATCGTCTTTCCATCGAGGCGGGAAAAGTCGCGAGACAAGCGGATGGATCCGTCCTGATTCGGCAAGGGGACACCGTGGTGCTCGTCACGGCCACGGCCGATCGGAAGGAAAGGGTGGGCGTCGATTTCCTTCCTCTCACGGTCGACTATCGCGAGAATACCTACGCCGCCGGCAAGATCCCAGGAGGGTTCTTCAAGCGGGAGGGCCGCCCGAACGAGAAAGAGACGCTGACGTCCCGAATGATCGACCGCCCCATCCGCCCGCTCTTCCCCAAAGGGTGGCGGTGCGAGACCCAGGTCGTCGCCCTGGTCCTTTCCGCCGATCTCGAGAACGATCCCGACATCCTCGCCGTCACCGGGGCCTCCGTGGCCCTGACGATCTCGGACATTCCCTTCGAGACGCCGATCGCGGCGGTCCGCGTCGGTCTGGATGAAAGCGGGTTCATCATCAATCCTACTACGACGCAACTCGAGAAGAGCCGTCTCGACCTCGTCGTCGTCGGCAGCGCCACGGAGCTGGTGATGGTCGAGGCGGGGGCCAACGAGGTTTCGGAGCGCGAGATGATCGACGCCATCCTGTTCGGACAGGCTGAGATCGTCAAGCTGGTGGCTCTCCAGAACGAGCTCCGGGACGAGATCGGAATTCCTAAGCGCAAGGCTGCCGTCGTCGAGATTCCTCCGAATCTCAGGAGCGAGGTGGAGCAGAAAATCTCCCAGCCTCTCTGGGAGGCGATGAAGATCAAGACGAAGATTCAGAGCTACCGGCAGATCGCCGAAATGGAGAAAGCCCTGGCGGACAGCTACCCGGAGGAGCCCGCCGAGACGCGTTCCTTCGTGAAGGCGGTTTTCCACGAGACGCACAAGAAACTGGCTCGGGCCGAGATCATCGAGAAGGGCAAGCGCTTCGACGATCGTGGATTCGAGGAGATCCGTCCCATCACCTGCGAAGTCGGCTTCCTGCCGCGGACGCACGGATCCGCGCTGTTCACGCGAGGCGAGACGCAGGCGCTCGTGACGGCCACCCTCGGGACCTCGGAGGATGCCCAGACGCTCGACTGGCTTGAAGGAGAATCGGAGCGGCGTTTCATGCTGCATTACAACTTCCCTCCGTTCAGCGTCGGAGAGGTCAAGTTCCTGCGAGGTCCGGGACGACGGGAGATCGGCCACGGCGCCCTGGCCGAGCGAGCGATCCGTCCGATGATGCCCGCCGACGAGGAATTCCCCTACACGATCCGTCTCGTGTCCGACATCTTGGAATCGAACGGCTCCTCCTCCATGGCCTCCATTTGCGGCGGATCCCTCTGCTTGATGGACGCGGGCGTTCCCCTCAAGGCCGCCGTCGGCGGGATCGCCATGGGGCTCGTGAAGGAGGGAGAGCGTTACGCGATCCTCAGCGACATCGCCGGCTCCGAGGACCATTACGGCGACATGGATTTCAAGGTCGCGGGGACACGAAAAGGGATCACCGCCCTCCAGATGGACATCAAGGTCCAGGGCCTGAGCCGGGAGATCCTCGAAAAGGCGCTGGCGCAAGCGAACCGGGGCAGGATGCACATCCTGGAGGTCATGGATTCCGCGCTCTCCGCCCCCCGTACCAATATTTCGATGTACGCTCCGCGCATCTTCAGCATTCGCGTTCCCAAGGACAAGATCCGGGAGGTCATCGGCCCGGGCGGCAAGATGATACGCTCCATCATCGAGCGCACGGGCTGCAAGATCGACATCGACGACGACGGAAAGGTGGATATCGCTTCCGTCGACGAGGCCTCGGCCCTGAAGGCCATCGAGATCATCAAGGAAATCACCGCGGAGGCCGAGATCGGCAAGACCTATCTCGGGAAGGTAATCCGGATCGTCGCCTTCGGCGCGTTCGTGGAGATTCTGCCCGGCATCGAGGGCCTGCTCCACATCTCCGAAATCGCCGAGCACCGCGTGAAGGAGGTGACGGACGAGATCCAGGAAGGCGAGGAGGTTCTCGTCAAGGTGATCGACGTCGACGGGGATCGGATTCGCTTGAGCCGCAAGGCGGTGCTGCGGGAGAAGCGCGGGGAGACGGGAGGCGCGGAGCCTCCGCCGCCTCCGCGGCAAGCGGAGTCCCGCCACGCGGGAAGACCGCACCGCCGACCGCGCTGAAGGGAGCCGCGAGATGAAGCTCGGGAGCTGGCTGATCGCCAGGGGAAGAATCACCGGGGTTCAGCTCAAGAGGGCGCTTCTGGACCAGTCCTTCTACGGGGGCTATCTCAGCTCCAGCCTCATCAAGCTCGGCTACGTGGACGAGGAGACTCTCGGCCAGTACCTGAGCGAAACCTTCCAGGCCCCGTTCGCCACCGCCGAGAGGTTCTCGGACGTCTCCCCCGAAGTTCTCCGAATGGTTCCCCGTGCGATGGCCGGCAAGCACCAAGTCGTCCCGCTGGCCGTGGCGGGACGCAAGCTCCAGCTCGCCATCATGAATCCGCGGGACATCCTGGTTCTGGACGAGATTGCCTTTCTCACGGGCCTGCAGGTGGAGGCGTGGGTCTCCTCCGAAAACGTCCTTCTCGACGCTCTTGAGAAGTACTACCAGTTCCCGCGGCCGGTTCGCGAAACGATCCCGCTCGCAGACCGGGACGAGGACTTCGACGGGGAGGATCGGGCCCAGCCGGCGCCGCTCCCCTCGCCCTTGCCGACGCCGTCGGCGTCTTCCACGCCGCCCCGGGAGGAGCTGGGGCTCGACGGCCGCCCGATTTCCGCGGCCGGCGACGCGGAGATTCAAGCCGTCCCGAAGGCCGCCGAGTCCGCTCCGGAGCCCTCCGCGCCGCTCCCCCGGACCATCGAAGAGTGGAGAGACCAGGAAACGGCGCAGGAGTCCGCCGCCGTCCCCTCCCCTCCCGCCTCCGGGGGACCCGGAGCGCGCGGGCCTGTGATGGAGCACGAGCCAGCCTTCCGCGCCGGAAGGACCCCCGCAACCGCCGCCAAGCCGTCGCTCACCTTGGTGCCCCCCCCGCCTCCCGCCTCTCTCGAGGAGCTCTCCCAGAGGCTGAAGAACAGTGCGGGACGCGACGAGATCTTTGAGGCCCTCGCGGCGTTCTCGGGGGCCCGCTTCGTTCGGACGGCTCTCTTCGTGGTGATGCAAGAGAAGGTCATCGGGTGGGGAGGCCGGGGAGAAGGATTCGATCCGGGCCGGATCCGCGCCACGACGATCGCCTTCAGCGCCTCTTCGATTTTCTCTTATTTCCGGATGGGCAGTGAATTCTATTTCGGCCCCGTCCCCGACCTTCCGGCCAACCGCCAGTTCTACCGGGACCTCGGGACGGAGGTTCCGGAGCGGGTGCTCCTCATCCCCATTCAGATCAAGGGACGCCTCATCGCCTTGCTGTACGGCGACAACGGGACCGGGCGCCGCGAGGAGCCCGACATCCTGCTCTTCCGCCGCCTCGCCCAGAAGGCCTCCCTGGCCCTTGAAATACTCATCCTCCGCAACAAGATCGAGATGATCTGAACGAGCCGCTACCGCGCCAGTCGGTGGTGGTGAATCTTGTGCGCCAGGGTGTTGCGGTGGATCCCGAGCGTTTTCGCCGCCAGCGACCGGTTGCCGCGGCTTCCGGCGAGCGCCGTCTGGATATACCGCTTCTCGAACTCCTTCAGCGCGTGATTCAGCTTGATTCCACTTTGGAACAGCTCCTCCACGATGGCCTGCAGCCTGTTGGTCACGCTCGCTCCTATCAGCTCATGGCTCATGCCGCGGGTCGCCGCGCGAACGGCGCGACGTGTTGGACTCAGGGATGGCGCATCATAACATGGGATCGTCATGAGCCCGTTGCAGGATCCCTCGCCGGCTCGCCTGGCCGCGGCCGAGCGACTCATGCTGACCGCGCTGGTTCGCAGGAGCGTCGAGACCTTCGTCCGTCAGGGACGACAGCCCGCGCTTCCCGAGAGAACGCCTCTCTTCTCCCGTCGCTGCGGCGCGTTCGTCTCTCTGTTCATCGACGGGAAGCTGCGCGGCTGCATCGGAGTCGTGGAGCCCGCGGAGACCCTGGATCGTACTCTGGTTCATTGCGCCATCGCGGCGGCTTCCGAGGATCGTCGCTTTCCCCCGGTGATTGCCGAAGAGTTGCCCGGACTGCGGTGCGAGATCTCCCTGCTATCGCCCCTTTTTCCGGTCGCCACCCCGGAGGAGATCGAGATCGGTCGCCACGGCGTCCTGATCCGGGCCGGCCGCCGGCACGGCCTGCTGCTTCCGCAAGTTCCGGTCGGGCGGGGCTGGGACCGTGAAACCCTCTTGCGGCAGGTCTGCCGGAAGGCGGGTCTCCCGGCCGATGCCTGGAGGGATCTGGCGGAGAGCCTGTTCATCTTTACGGCGGAAATCGTCGACGAGCGGCGGGCGTGATCCAACACCAAAGGGCGGGCCCAAAGCCCGCCCTCGGCGTCGCAGGATTCTCAGCGAATCTCGACCGCGGTTCCGACTTCGATCTCGCGAACGGTGTACATGACTTTCGCGGTGGCGGTTTTCTCCCCGGTCGTCAGGATCAGGAGCTGCCCGACCGGCTTGCGCGGGAAGAGCAGGTTCGCGTCGTCGTCCCGAAGATCCTGGCTCTCATATCGCCGATTCCCCCACTTGTAGCGGTATTTCACCCCGTGGTTGACGGGGGGCGTGCTCCGGAAGTAAACCTGCAGCATGTCTCCCGGCTTCAGGCCGTCCTTCGAGCCGAGGTCCACGTCGACGACGTTGCCGGTAGTGGCCTGGTTCCTTCCGTCTTGAACGCGGACCACATAGCCGTTGGACTTGCCGCTCGGCTCCACGTCCAGACGATCGAAGGGCGCTTCGTGGTACTCCGGGATCGCGAACTGCTGGATCGGCTCCAGCTCGAACCCGACCTCGATCCGGTTTCCGCACGTCTGGGTGATCTGGGCGATTGAGGTGTTTTCCTGCACCGCCAGTACCTTCAGCCGTCCGGCCCGGCGCACGTACGTTCCAAGCCACCGGTCGGTAACCGGATGAAAGACCTCTTCGTCCTTGACGATGATCTGGAGCTCCTCTCCCGGCTGGACCTTGTTTCCGTCGCGTCCGGCGTTCAGGTAGACCAGGTCCCCCTCCGTGAGGCCCGCCTTCTCCTCCTGCTCCTCATTCGCGATGTAGAGATCGGTCTTCTTGTAGTCGTGCCGAATCTCCCCGGTGCAGTAGATGTCCCCTGCCGAGACCGCCTGAGCCGAGTCGACCTCCCGCTCGGGCGTCTCGGGAACGGCCGCCTGGGCGATCTCCTCAGGCTCGGCCGTCTCCGGAGGGTTCTCCTCCTGGCCTTCCGGGGCCGGAGGAAGGGGAGGCGCGGTCTGTCCCGTCGCCGGGACGATCTCGGAGACGACGGTCGGCCGGGGAGGGAGGATCAGCGGATCCCCCGGATAGATCCAGTGGGAGTCGAGGATGTAACGGTTCTCATTCCATATCTGGGGCCAGAGGTAAGGATTCTGGAAATGCGTGTTCGCGAGGTTCCAGAGATTGTCCCCGCTCACGATGATATGCACCGTGGCCCCCTCGGGGAAGGACTCGGGATCCGGCGGCTCGTAGGGCGTCCAATGATCGCCCACCTTGTGGAGATGGGTGGGGGGTGTGGGAGATTCCTGCGGAGTCTGGATGGCGGCCGCTGGAGCCGGAGCCTTCGCCGTCGGAGCCGCGGCAGGCGGCGCAGCCGCCGGGGGTGGCGCCGGCTTTTGCGCCTCGTCGGTGGCAACCGCCTCGGGCTGATCCTCGGCCGACGCTGGACTGGCAGCGGGGTTCTTCTGGGTCTGATCATCGCTCCAGCCGGGAAGAGCCAGGGCCACAAGAAGAAGAGCCGGGAGGAACCCGGCCTTGCATATCCAACTCGCCTTGCTCATGCGCACTCTCCCATGAAAGACGCTCGGCCGTGCACCTATCCCCCTTGAAAGATAGGACTACAAGTTGAACTGTCAAGGTTTCAGCGAGCAATTACGATTCCGCGGCTGGCGGGGCGGGAAGCGGATCCGCGCGCCGGCGGGCCCGCCCTCGGGAGGGTACGGGTTAATTGGTTTGAAGGCGGCGATTTAGAGCGTCAGGGCTTGCGAATCTCGTCGAGCGTGGCGCGCGCCACCGTCGCGACATCGCTTTTGGGGAACGCCTGGACGACGGTCTCGAGGTTTTCGGCCGCCCGATCGCGATCCCCCAGGGCGAGGTAGGAAAGACCGATTTTCAAGAAGGCATGCGGCACGCGGTTCCCGAAGGGGAACTGGTCGACCACTTTACGGAGCTCCAAAATCGCCCGGCGGTAGTCCTTGCGAGAAAAATAGCACTCCCCTATCCAGTATTGCGCGTCGTCCGCCAGATCGCTTCCGGGGGACTGGGTCAGAAAACGCTGGAACGCCGTCTCGGCGGCGTCGTAGTTCCCCGAGTTGAATTGCGCGTATCCCTCGACGTAGATCTTGTCCGCCTCGGCGTTTCCGGATCGCGGAGCGCTTTCGGAAGGCGCGGCTTGCTCGGAGGGTTCGGAGCCGGACGGCTGGGATGGAGCCTCCCCGGAATCGGCCGCGGATTCCACGTTCCGGGTCGGGCCCGATTCGCCGAGGTCGATCGTGGAGCCGGTGACGGCCGGTTCGGATTCGAATCCCACTCCCGCCTCAGCCCCCGGATTCTGCGCGCCCGGAGCCCCCGGCGCGCCGGGCGTTCGCTTCCCCGCCCTTTCCCGCAGTTCTTGAATTTCGACTTGGGATTCGGCGTTGCGCTTCTGGAGCTCGTAGATACGATTCTGCAAGTCCTGGATCTCGGTCCGAAGCACCGTGTCCTGCCGCGCGACGCATCCCGCCGTGAAGACGATGAAACCGGCCAGGGGCACGAGCTTCATCACGCGAGCGTAGGAACTGATTCTCACCGGCTTCCGACCTCCCTTCGTCCCGCGCGGCATTATATCGGCCGCTTCTGATCGGGTCAAACCTTCCGTCGCGCCGCCGGACGCTCGCGTCGATCATAAAACGACAGGACCGTGTCGCCATACCGGACGGACCGCCGGAGGACCAGCGTCCCGGCGTGCCGCGGCGGCTCCCAGGATTTTCGGTGCTCGAGAACCAGCCGCCCCTCGCGCGAGAGCCCCTCCCACCCGCCGAGCGCGTCGAGTGTTGCCGCCGTGCCTCGATCTCCGTAGGGCGGATCCAGGAAGGCGATGTCGAACGCCTCGCCGGTGGGCACGCGCCGCAGCGCCGCCGGCAGAGGTCCGGCGATCACTCGCCCTGAGGCTCTGAAACCGCAGGCCTCCAGGTTGTCTCGGATCGCCCTTGCCCCGCGGTGGCTCGCTTCCACGAAAACACAGCGGCGCGCTCCGCGACTCAACGCTTCGATGCCCACGGCTCCCGTCCCGGCGTAGAGCTCCAGGAAGCCCGCTCCCGGAATCTCCCCCGCCAGGATGTCGAAGAGAGCCTCCCGGACCCGCGCCGACGTCGGGCGCACGTCGAACCCTGGCGGGGAAGCGAGAGAAAACCCTCTTTTTTCGCCTCCGATGACTCGCAGGTTTCCCATGGCGCCTCTGGGAAGGCAGGTTCATGCCAGGCAGCTATCCCATCGGCGGAGAGAATAGGGTCGCGTTCCGCTTTGGTCAAGCCGCGGTGCTCGGGACGCGGCTTCCAGCCTGGCGATGAGGCCATTCTTGACTCGGGCAGATCTTGCGGTTACCATGCTTAAGCTTCTGATTAAACGAAAGTTCCTATCTCCTCTGCCGGGATTTTCTGAGATTGGAGCCGTCCATCGTCCCTCGTCGATCGGGCTGCCGCCCAGCTCTTCGGAGCTTCCTGCTCTTTTTCGTCGCGGCTTTGGGAGTTCTCGAGGGGTTTCCCCCGGCTAGAGCGCACGGGGTTCTGGCGCTGCGTCCGGGCTTCGTCGATCGGGAGGGCGACCTCGCGGCCGGCGACTTCAACGCCGACGGCCGCCTCGATCTCCTGGTCACGAATCTCGCCGCCAGCGATCTCTCTCTTTTCCAGGAAGACGCGCTCGGGGGTTACGTGGAGCGCAGCCCCTCACCGCACGTGGTCCTGGAAGGCCCTACCTTCATCGCCACCGCCGACGTGAACAAAGACGGACGGATGGATGCCGTTGTCCTGGATCGCGTGGCTCGTTCCCTTTCAATTCGCCTCTCCGACCCCGATCTGGTTTTCCGGGCGACTCCCAATCTCATCGTCGGTCGATCGATCCAGACCCTGGCCATAGCGGATTTCACCGGCGACACGCGGCCGGACCTGGCGGTGACCAACGATCAGGACGAGGTGGTCTATCTCTTCTCTGGAAGAGGAGACGGAACGTTCGGCTTTCTCCGCAGCATCGACGCCCGTACCGCATCCCAGAAAGCCCAACTCGACGACGTCGGCCTGTATGGAATCGCGGCCGCAGACTTCAACCGGGACGGCAAAATGGATATCGCCGTCACGCAGCGGAACACCGATCTCCTGGCGGTCCTGCTGGGAAACGGTAACGGCACGTTCAAGCCTCCTGTGATGAAGACGCTCGGACGTCACCCCACCACGATCGAGGTAGGCCGGTTCAACGACGATCAGGCCCCGGGGGCCGCCGACGACTTCGTCGATTTGGTGGTCCTTCTCGAGGGCGGCCGCCAGAACCCTCAGGATCCGTCGGAGACTCCCCAGGTGGGCGGCGTCTCGATGCTTCGCGGCAACGGTGACGGCACCTTCCTCGACGGCGCCGTTCTCGTCGTGAGCTTGGATGACGCCCCCATCGATCTCGCCGCCGGCCGGATGGGACTCGGCGCGGCGGGGTTCGACGATCTGGCCGTGGTGAATTTCGGCTCGAACACCGTGTTTCTCTATCCCGCTGCGGGCGCTGCCGGGGGCTTCCTCGACCCCGAGGTATTAGGAGGGGCCGGAACGACCCTCCGCAACCCCCGGGCCATCGCCTTGATGGATCGGGACGCCAACGGCATCGTCGATCGACTCGCCCTGGCTAATTTCGGAAGCTATTCCCTGACCCTTTTCGACGGCGGCGGGGGAACCCCTTTCGTCGAGAACCCCCTGTCTCCGATCACGGCGACCCGGCATCCGGTGCAGCTGTCGGTCGGGGGTCTCGATGCCGGGTTCGGCGACGATCTCGCCGTGGTTTCCGACGCCGATCCCACGCTGCAGACCTTCAGCTCCCTGGACAACGGGTTCTTCTTCAAGCGGCGCGCCACGCCGCTGGGCGCGGGTACGGATCCCACCTCCATCGTCCTGGGAGATTTCGATCGCGATGCCCTCGTCGACGCTCTCGTGGCGCTCGCCGACGCCGACGGATCGGCCGGATTGGGGAGCTCCCCCGCCATGTTCATGCTGAAGGGCAGCGGCGGCGCGACCTTCGGCTTCCCTGCGGGGCGATGCGGAGGAGGAACCAATGCCGGGGGACACTGCGCTTCGGACGCGGCTTGTCCGGGAGGAGAGTGCGCTTTCTCCCTCTCGTTCGGCCACTGCGCCGCCGGGACCAATGCCGGCAAGGTCTGCTCAGGCGACGGGGATTGCCCCTCCAGCACCTGCACCCTGCCGCTTGCTCCCGTCCCGCTGGCGGGGGTCGCCACGACGATTATGGCGACCGATCTCAATCCTCAGGACGCCGACCGGGACGGAGTTCCCAACGCCACCGACAACTGCCCCGCCCGCTACAACCCGGCCCAGACGGAGACTCGAGGGTTGACCTGTTTGGGCGGGACCAACCCCGGGGCAGCCTGCAGCATCGATCCCAATTGTCCGGGCGGAGGAACTTGCAGCGTGTCGGACGGCCGGGGCGACGATTGCGACAGCGCGACGGCCGACCCGGATGCCGACCGAATCTTTGACAAGAACGACAATTGCCCCGATCTCTACAATCCGACGCAGGGCGATCTCGACGTCAACCGCGTCGGGGACGCCTGCGATCATGCCCTCGACGTCGTCGTCCTCGAGGGAGGCTCCGTTCAGGGAGAAATCTTTCTGGGCCAGCCCGAGGGGGGATTCCTGCCTTCCGTAGCGCTGCCGACCGGAACGGATCCAGCCTCGGCGGTGGTCGGCAATTTCAGCTCCGGCGACACCTTCCCGGACCTCGCGGTGACGAATCGGGGAAGCGGCAATTTCCAGGTGTTCGCAGGGGACGGAAGCGGCCAGTTCCTCCCTCTCTCGCCGGTCGCCGCCGGAGCCGCTCCCGGCGCCTTGGCGGCCCTGGAGGTCAACTCGGCCGATCTCGACATGGATGGAATCGCCAATCTCAAAGACAACTGTCCCACCCGGTACAATCCCGCCCAGACCGACGCGGACGGAGACGGAATGGGGGATGCCTGCAGCCAGGTCGATCCCGAGGCCCTGTGCGCGGGAGGCCCCAACGATGGCGCCTTGTGTCTTTCGGACGCCGGCTGCCCCGGGGGTACCTGCCTCGGCGACCATGACTTCGTGGTCACGCGGGTCGAGCAAAGGCAGGACAATTGCCCCGACGTCTACAACCCTTCGCAGACCGACACGGACGGCGACCTGATCGGGGACGCGTGCGATCTCAATCCCAGCGCCGCCAACCCCTCCGACGACAACGACTCGGACGGCGCAGTCGACGCGGGCGACAACTGCCCGACGCGCTACAACCCCGACCAGCGCGATTCCAGCGGCAATGGAGTCGGGGACGCCTGCGACGAAGAAAGTGATCCGGACGGCGATCGAATCGCGACCGCGAAGAGAATCCGCGACAACTGCCCCGACACCTACAACCCCGGGCAGGAGGACGTCAACTTCAATGGAATCGGGGACGCCTGCGAGAACGTGCTGGATCTGGCCATGATCGACGAGGCGTCGGATCAGCTCGAGATCTTCATTCAATCCCCGCCGGGATCGTGGGTTCCTCTCACTCCCCTTCCGACCGGTAGCCAGCCCCGGGAGCTGGTGGCGGCCGATCTGAACGGCGATGGCATCGTCGATCTCGCGGTCGCCAACGCCGGAGATTCGACGGTCGACGTTTTCCTGGGGGAGGGCGACGGGTTCTTCCTGTCCGATCCCTCCTTCTCACCGGTGCAGCTTCCCGCGCCACTGCGTTCGCTGCGGAGCGGGGACATGGTGCGCGACATCGTCCGCAGCGTCCCCGAGCTGGCGGGAGTCAGCCAACCCTTGAACAACCCGCTGCTTCTCGCGAACGTGATCCAGGAAAGGGCCGATATCACGACCTGCTCGGGAGGGACCACTCCGAACAGTCCCTGCCGCAGCGACGCCGATTGCGGCGGGGCCGGGAATTGCCGGGGGTCCGGCCGCGTCGACGGGCGGGATCTCGCCGTCTGGGCCAAGGGGTTCGGCCTGGCGCGCGGCAATCCCGGCTACGACTCGCTGCTGGGAGCCGACGTCAACCTGGATGGAAAGATCGACGGCTTCGATCTCGTCTACATCACGTCGCAGTTCGGGAGCGACGTTCCGCCTTGAAGGACCTTCCCGTCAAGGCTGATCGATGGGCAGATTGTAGTAGAAGCCGAACGTGACCCCCTCCCGCTCCTTGGGGAAGTTCGACGGGAGCGCCGGAAGAGGATGGCTGGCGCGGATGGCGTTCTCCGCCGCGAGATCGAACGGCGGGATGTCCGAGGAGCGGATCACCGCGAGATCGGTGACGCTCCCGTCCCTCTCGATGACGAAACGGATGAAAACCTTCCCCTTCTGTCCGTAGTAGGCCGCGATCGGAATGCGGTCGTACCAGTTCTTCTTGATGATCAAGTAGAGCTGCCGCGCATAGTCCCCCCAGTCGAATCCCTTGGTGTCGAAGGAGAGGGTCCCGTAATTCCCTCCCTGGAGGTAGGCCGAGTTGTCGAAGGTGCTGAAATCGTAGGTTCCCGATTCGAGCTGGGAGAGCGCCTTGCGGAACGCTTCGCGCCGATCCTCCCCGGTCCCTGTCTCCTCCCCCCTCTTCCCCGCCGTCCCTTCCCGCCTCGAGGCGCCCGCCTCCTCTTGCTCTCCTTCTCCAGGCTGCGCCTCCCCGCCGGCGACGGGCCCCCCGGGCACGGAGGACGAGCGTCGGCCCGCCCCCCGGGGCGAAGGCATCCCGCGCGGCACGGGCGGAGGGGCGGGAGCCCCCGGGCGGGCCACCTGCCGGAGCGGTGAGTTCCCTTCCGAATGGGGGTCCGGCCCCAGCTCGCTGGCGTCGGGTGGCGTTGGAAGCTTCTGGCTCGCCTCGCGCGTCTTGTCGGAAAGCAGGCGCGCGCGCGCGTTCTCGGGGACTTCCCGATCCTCCGGGACGTCCACGAAGGTGAATTCCAGCGACTGCGACGATCGCGGAGACGCCGGAGAGGCGAGCGCTGCCTCCGAGGCGGGGACGACGAAGAACTTCGCGGCTCCCCCGAATTGGACCCAGCCCAGCAGCAGGGCATGGAAGAGCAGCGAGATGAGGAAGGCTCCTCCGGGTCCGATCTGGAACCGGCGCGCCGAGCGCACCGTGAAGAGTCCGGATTGCGTCACGTCAAGGCTCCTGCAGGGCGAGCCGGTGGAATTCGCGGCGGACGGCGTTCATGTCGTCGGGCCGGTATTTCGGATGAACCCGGTTCGTGAGGAGGATGAAGATCCGCTCTCCGGCCGGATCGATCCATAGCGAGGTCCCCGTGAAGCCGGTATGGCCCAACGCTCCGGAGGAGAGAAACGGCCCCGCCGAGGCGCCCGGCGTGGCGGCGAGCTGCCAGCCGACCGAACGGTTCTCGTTGAGCCCGGGCGTCAGGTCCCGGCGGAACAGCTCGTGGCACGCGGCGTTGAAAAGGCCGGTGCCGCGCCCGAGGAACTCGCTCGAGAGGCGATGGAGGTCCCCGGCGCTCGAGAACAGTCCCGCATTGCCGCTCACGCCGCCAAGGGTCCAGGCGTTGAGATCGTGGCACTCGCCCCAGATGAGCCCGCGGTTCCATCCGCGAAAGTCTCCCGAAGATTCTCCGATCAGCTCCCGCTCTCTGGCGTTTCCCTCCTCGGTGGCCGCGACCCTCGGCCGGAGCCGCGGCGCGGGCCGGTAGCCCGTGTCCTGGAGTCCCAAGGGTCCGAAGACCTCCCGCGCGGCGAGCGCGGCGAGCGAGGCTCCCGCGCGGCGCTCCAGGCCGAGGGCGAGAAGGATGTATCCCAGGCAACTGTAAACCACCCGCGTCCGGGGGCGGTAATCGGGAGGCAGCGCTCCGATTTGAGACAGATAGCCCTCGCGATCCGACGCCCTCAGATAGAGCGGCTGCCAGGCGGGAAGGCCGGAGCGGTGGGCCAGGAGATCGAGCAGGGTGGCCCGGCCAATCCAGCGGCCGGCGAGCTCGGGAAGAAGGCCTTCCACCGGCTCCTCGAGATCGAGGGCGCCCCGGGAGGACATGAGCGCGGCCAGCGTCCCGGTGACCAGGGGCTTCGTGAGGGAGGCGAGGTCGTAGATCGTGTCCGGCCCGACCGGACGCTCCTCGGGCGTCACGACGCTGTGCCCGAGCCATCCCTCCTGAAGGAGCGTTTCTCCCCGGGCGATCAGGTAGCGCGCGCCGGGAAATATGCCGCCCTCGATTTTCTCCCGGAGGAATCGCTCCACGCCCCCGTGCTTCATGTCCCTCCTTCGCGGAGGACGGATCGCACCCGTTCGGCGAGCTCCAGCGCGGCCAGACCGTCCTCCCCGGAGACGATCGGCCGCCGCCGGTGGGCTACCGCTTCGAGAAAAGAAGCCAGCTCGACCCGCAGCGGCTCGTCCTTCGCGACGGGAACCGTATCCTGGACGATTCTCGGACTCCCCCCCTGCCGATCGAGCCGGTAGCAAGCGACCTCCTGGGCCGCGGTGTCGATGCCGAGGTAGCTGTCGTTCTGAAAAATGCGGATTTTTCTGACGCGGTCCGTGCTGATTCGGCTCGCCGTGAGGTTGGCCACGCAACCCGATTCGAACTGAATTCGGGCGTTGGCGATGTCCATCTTGTCGGTCAGCGCCTGTACCCCGACGGCCGCGACCGACACGACGGGGCTCGGATCGAAGCTGCGAACCAGGTCCAAATCGTGAATCATCAGATCGAGGATGACGTCCACGTCCAGGCTGCGGGCCGCGAACGTCCCGAGACGGTGGGCTTCCACGAAACGGGGGCGGAGGATCCTGGAGACCGACGCCCGCAACGCCGGATTGTAGCGCTCGGTGTGACCCACCTGGAGGATCCTGCCGGCTTGCTCCGCGGCCTGCACGATTTCCTTACCCTCCCGCGGAGAGGCGGCCAAGGGCTTCTCGACCATGACGCTCCAGCCGCGCTTCAGGCAGGCGACGGCCACCGATCGATGCGCCGCGGTGGGAACCGCGATCGTCGCGGCCTGGAGGTCGGGGGGCAAATCATCCAGGGAAAGATAGGAGCGCGTCGCGAATTCGGCGGCCACCGCGCGGGCCCGAGCCGGATCCGCGTCGACCACTCCGCAGAGTTCCGCCTCCGGAAGGGAGTGCAGAAGCCGGGCGTGATGCCGGCCGAGGTATCCCACGCCGATCACGGCGATCCGGATTGCCATGACTCCGCTCCCGCGCCTTACTTCACGATCCCTCGCTCCGAGGAGCGGATGAAGGACGCGAGGTAGGCGACCTCCGGGATCCCTCCCAGGTCCGCATCGATGCGCTCCAGCGCCCGGGTGGTCGTGAGATTGCTCTGAAAGAGGAGGCGGTAGGCCTGGCGCAGCGCGGCGATGCTCTCCTCGCTGAAAGCCCGGCGTTTCAGCCCCACGAGGTTCATTCCGTAGGCCTTCGCCCGATTGCCCACGGTCAAAACGTACGGAAGAGCATCCTGGGTGATCACCGAATAGCCGCCGATGTAGGCGTGCGCGCCGACCCGGCAGAACTGATGGACCCCGGAAAACGCCCCGATGACCGCGAAATCCTCGACCGTGACGTGCCCCGCCAGGGTCGCCGCGTTGGCGAAGATGGTGTCGCTTCCCACGCGGCAGTCATGGGCCACGTGAGTGTAGGCCATGAACAGATTCCGATCCCCGATCGTGGTCACCGCGCCCCCCCCTTGCGTGCCGCTGTGAACCGTCACGAACTCCCGGAACGTGTTGCGGCGTCCGATGACGACCCGGGTCGGCTCTCCGCGGTATTTCAAGTCCTGAGGCTCCAGGCCGATCGAGCAGAACGGGAAGAAGCGGCATCCCTCTCCGACCTCCACCCGTCCGTCCACGACGGCGTGCGATATCAGCTCGCACTCCGGACCGAGGGTCACGCCCGCGCCCACCACGGAAAAGGGGCCGATGCGGCAGCCCATCCCGATTCTCGCGTCGGGGTGGACGATGGCCGAAGAATGGATGCTGCCCTGGCTCATGGGGCCCCTCCCAGCGATGAGAAGATCTCCGCTTCGGCGACCATGCTCTCCCCGACGTGGGCTTCCCCGCGCATCAGGCAGGTTCGCGTCCGCAGCTTCAGGACCTCGACCACGAGGCGCAAAGGATCGCCGGGAACCACCGGGCGCCGGAACTTCGCCTTGTCGATTCCGGCGAAGTAGACGACGCGTCCGCGGCTCTCCGGCCGCGTGTGGAGGAGCAGCACGGCGCCCGCCTGGGCCATCGCCTCGACCACGAGGACGCCCGGCATGATGGGATTTCCGGGGAAGTGACCTTGGAAAAACGGCTCGTTGGACGAGACGTTCTTCAGCGCGACGATCCGCTTCCCTTCCTCCAGCTCGAGCACCCGATCCACCAGAAGAAAGGGGTAGCGGTGCGGCAGGATCTCCATGATCGCCCGGACATCCAGGGGTTCCATCAAGTCTCCTTCTTCCGAGGCCCCCCGGAGATCTCCTCCAGCAGGCGCTCGATCCGCGCCAGTCGACGCCGCATCTCCGGCAGCCGGCCCAGCGTCGCCTGAATTCTCTTCCACTCCGCGTGATCGCGCGCCGGGTAGCCCACCACGAACGACCCGGGAACGAGATCGCCCGTCACGGCGGATTTCGCGCCGATGCGGCTTCCTTCGCCGATAGTCACGTGGCCGACCGATCCCGACTGGCCGGCGAACACGACCCCCCGACCCACCCGGACGCTTCCCGAAAGGCCCACTTGGGCCACGAGGACGGTGTTCTCCCCCACGTCGCAGTTGTGACCCACCTGGACCAGATTGTCGATCTTGGTCCCCTTGCGGATCCGCGTGCTCCCGAACGTGGCGCGGTCGATCGTGACGTTCGCTCCGATCTCGACGTCCTCCTCGATGACGACGTTCCCCAGCTGGGGAATCTTGACGTGCGTCCCTTGATCCTCGGCATAGCCGAACCCGTCGCTTCCGATCACGCTTCCGGCGTGCACGATCGAGCGGGCGCCGATGGCCGTGCCGTCGTAGACCGTCACCGAGCTGTGGATCACGACCTCCTCGCCCAGACTCACGCCCGCCCCAAGGCTGACCCCCGCCATCAGGACGGCGCGGTCGCCGATTCGGCAACCGGCTCCCGCCGAGACGAACGCCGCGATGCTCACGTCCTTGCCGAGATCGCAATCCGGCGGGAGGGAGGCGCGGGGGTCGACGCCCGCGGCCGGGCGCGGCCTGGCGTCGAACATCGACAGCACCTTGGCGAGGGCCACGTAAGGCCGATCCACCACGACGAGGCTCAGATGCTCCGCCTCCACGCCCGGCTCGACCAGGACGCCCGCCGCCTGGCAGTCTCGCAGCTGGGGCCGGTAGCGCGGGTTGGCCAGAAAGGAGAGATCCTCCGGGCCCGCGCTCTCCAGCGGACGCACGGCCCGCACCCTCCGATCGGGCCCCACGAGCCGCCCCCCCACTTTCCGGGCGATCTCAGCAAGCGTCATCGAGGCCCCGGGAATGATCAGTTGCCGCCTCCGGGAGGCTTCTTCGAATCCGGCGCCGGCTTCTTCGGCTCCGCCGTGGGCTTCACTTCCTTGGTCTTCGCAGCGGGAGGAGCGGCCGCGGCGCCCTTGAACATCTCGTTGAATTTGGCGACCACCTCCTTGGTGATGTCCACCGTCTCGTTGTTGTAGACCACGATCGTCTTTTCCAGGATGAGAGTGTACTTCTTGTCTTTTCCGAGCGCCTCGACCACGTCGAAGAGCTCCCGCTGGAACTGATCCTGAGCGTCCTTGAGCTGGGATTGCATCTCCCGGGTCGCGTCGTCGTTCAGCCGCTTGAGATCGATGGTCTTCTGATCGATGTCCTTCAGCATCTGGCTCTTCTTGTCGTCGCTGAGGCTCACCTCCTGGCTGCGCAGCCTCTCCCGCAGCTTGTTGAGCTCCGATTCTTTGCCGTTGATCTCCCCGACCTTGCCGTCCCGGAAGGCGGCCAGCTGAGCCTGCAGCTTCTTCCCCTCTTCCGTCTGCTGCCAGACCGGCTGGGAATCGAAGACCCCGATGCGCGGCTCCTGCTGCTGGGCCGCCGCCGGCGCGAAGGGGACGATCGCCAGCAGGATCGTTCCGATCATCTTTCCAGTCATTCCTTTTCTCTCCTGTACCATTGAAATGGTTGCCGCCGATTCGTCCGCCTAGAAAGTCGTGCCGATGGAGAACTGGAAGCTGCTCGCCTTCTCTCCCGGCTCCGGATTCTGGATGATGCCGTAAATGAACCTCAGCGGGGCCTGGAACACGGGAAGGTAGAAACGCAGCTCGACCCCGTAGTCGAGGCGCAGCCGGGTCAAATCGATCTTCTGATAGTCGTCGAACGCGTTGCCCGCGTCCACGAAGGTCAGGAATTCGAACGTGTCGCCGATCGGGATCACGTACTCGTAGTTGAACTGGACGAACTTGTCCCCTCCGGGGAATACCGTGCCGAAGATCTTGTCGCCGTTGGTATCCTCACCCTTGTCCAGCGCCCCGTTCGCGTTCCGATCCTCGCTGAAGTCGAGCCGGCCGTCGCCGTCCACGTCCTCCGTGTCCAGCACTCCGTTCCCGTTGAGATCCTCGCCGGCGTCCAGAATCCCGTTGCCGTTCAGATCTTCCGTGTCCAGGACTCCGTTGCCGTTCGCGTCTTCGTTCAGGTCGAGGATTCCGTCCCCGTCGGTATCCTCGGGGGTGTCGATGATGCCGTTGCCGTTCAGATCGAGATCCGAGCGGGACGGACTGACCGTCCGGCTCTTGAACGCCCGCAGCGAGCGCTCCCCTCCGAGGAAAAAGCGCTCGAACGTGGGGATGGCCCGCCCTCCGAACCCGTACACGTATCCCGCCGAGGCGTTGATCCCCATGTAGTGACGGCGAAACGACGGGAGATAGAGCGTCGCGGATCCGTACGGCTTGAAGAAATAGTTGTCGCCGCCCAAAGCGCCCCCGGCGTACTCGGTGGCGAGCTGGAACCGGAAACCGCGCGTCGGACGGAAGAAGTTGTTCCTCGTATCGTACGTGAACACGGGGACGATGCTGCTGGTCGTGCTCCGGGAGGTGACGTTGCGTCTGTCGGTGTAGGTCACGTCCTCCAGGAGATACGTCGCGTCGAAGCGGCTGAAATCGCCCAGGAGCCGCCCCACCTGCACGCTCACCCCCTGCCCCCCCTGCTGGAAGTCACGGTAATCGGTGTTGCGTTTGAAGAGACTGAACCCGACCGTGTAAGGCCTTCCCAGGAACCAAGGCTCGATGAAGGAGATGCTGTACCGGGTGAGACGCCCTCCCACCTGGAAGTAGGTCTGCAGGATCTCCCCCCGGCCGAGGAAATTCCGGGTGGCGTACGATCCGGAGAAGAACGCCCCGTCGAGTCCGCTGACGCCCCCGCCCACCTGGATCTCGTTGCGGTTGGCCTCTTTCCCTTGGACCACGATGTCGACCTTGTTCTCGCCGGTGCGGGGGCGGATCGACGCTTCGTCGGAGATCTGCCAGTAGCCCAGCTGGTTGATTTTCCTCATGCCGAGCCGGAAGCGCTTGAGGTCGAACAGGTCCTCCTCGGCGACCTTCATTTCGCGGCGCAGCACGCGATCTCGGGTGGTGGAGTTCCCCGAGAATTCGAGCGTGTTGATCCGGTATTGCTTGTCCTCGTTGATCTCGATCTTGAGATTCGCCTGGTGCGCCGGCGTCTTGTCCACGACCTGGTTCGCCGTGACGTAGAAATAGCCGCGCTCGCCGTAATCGAGCTGAATCCGGCCGAGTCCGTTCTTCACGACCGAGTCGTTGAAGATCTCCCCGGACTGAAGCGGCACGCGGGTCAGGATCTCGGCGTCGGTGTAGACCTCGTTCCCCTCGACGGAGACGGTCCCCACGCGGTACTGGGGCCCCTCCTCGATCGGCACCGTGGCGAAGATCCATTTCTTCGGGACCTTGGGCTCGTGGGTCTTCGCCTCCTTCGGCTTCTTTTCCGAGGGAGGCTTCCCTTTCGCCGCGAGCGCCTTGGCCTTCGCCTCGGCCTGCGCCTTCCGTTCCGCCGCCTTCGCCTCCCGGCGCGCCGCCTTCGCGGCCGCCTGCGCCGCGGCCCGCTCGGCCTTCCGGCGCCTCTTCTCGGCCTCCTCCGGCGTCTTGGCGGGCTTTTCGCCCGGAAGGAGCTCCACCACCTCCGGCTTCACCTCCACGTCCAGATAGCCCCGATCCAGATAGGCCTGGCGGATGATCCGCGCGTCCTCGTCGAACTTGCCGGGATGATAAAGGTCCTTCGAGCCGGCCCAGCTGAACAGTCCCCGCTCGCGCGTCAGCTTCATCATCTTCTTGAGCTGCCGGTCCTTGAAGACGGTGTTGCCCACGAAGTCGATCTTGCGGATTTTCGTCTTGCCTCCCTGGCGGGCGCGGAACGTGATCGATTCCTGGCCCGGGGCGATCTCCTTCACGTCCACCTTCACTTCCGCGTCCAGAAATCCCTTCTGGCCGAGGAGCATTTCAATCGTCTCCTGGGCCTTGCGGATGCGCGTGTAGTCCAGGGGCGAGCCCCGCTTGATGTCGGCCTTCTGCTCGGTCAGCTTCTCCTCGAGCTGGGTGGCGGTGAACGCCTTGACGTCCTTGTATTCGACGTCGGCGATCAGGGGCTTGTCGGTGACGTGCCAGAGGACGATCTTGCCCTTCTCTCCCTGGCGGACTTCCAGCGCGATGTTGTCGAACAGGTTCAGTTCCCACAGGCGCCGGAACTCCGCGCGCAGCGTCTCTTCGTCGTAGGGATCGCCTTCCTTGATGGAGAGCTGGCTCATCAAGGCCTGCGTCGAGATCCGGACGTTGCCGTCCACGACGATCTTTTCGATGATCTCGGCCTGGCCCCAGGCGGCCGCGGACGCCGCCAGGACGATCCACGCGGCGGCCCTCCACACACGGCGCAAGTCCATGCCCAGGATTCCTCGTGCATCCCACGCCGGGCCGGGACGGGGGTCGGCCTTGGCGAAATTCACTGGATGGTGTTGATTTCCATCGCTTCCCGGAAGGCCGGCTTCTCCTGATCCAGGAAAATCTCGATCTCCCCCTGGCGGGGCAGCGTTCCGAGGATGATGTTCTCTGAAAGAGCATCCTCGATGTGCTTTTGAATGGCGCGACGAAGCGGCCGGGCGCCATAGGATCGATCGCCGCAGGTGGTGTCGATGAGCCAGCGGTAGACCTCGTCTCGCAGCGTGAGTCCGATTCCCCGATGCGCGAGCCCTTCGTTCAGCCAGCGGATCATCAGGCGGGCGATGGCGAGAAGGTCGTCGTCGGAAAGGGCGTCGAACACGATGATCTCGTCGATCCGATTCAGGAACTCCGGGCTGAGGGCGTGCTTCACCTCCCTCATCACGAGCTCCTTCCTCGTCCGGTAGGCCTCCAGGGGATCGGCACCCCGAAATCCCAGCTTCGGCCCTTTCTGGATCAGGGAGGATCCGATGTTGGACGTCATGATCAGCAGAGTGTTCTTGAAGTCGATCGTGTCGCCATAGGCGTCGGTGATCTGGCCGTCCTCGAAGACCTGAAGCAGGATGTTGAGGACGTCGGGATGGGCTTTCTCGATTTCGTCCAGGAGCACGACGGAATAGGGCTTTCTCTTGACCCGCTCGGTGAGCTGGCCTCCTTCCTCGTAGCCGACGTAGCCGGGGGGCGAGCCGATCATCTTCGCCACCGCGTGCTTCTCCATGTACTCCGACATGTCGAACCGGATGAGGGAGCGCTCGTTGCCGAAGAGGAAATCCGCCAGGCTGCGCGCGACCTCGGTCTTGCCCACTCCCGTCGGTCCCAGGAACATGAAGGACCCCACCGGCCTCATCGGACTCTTCAATCCGGCCCGGGATCGCCGGATGGCGCGGGACAGCGCGGAAATCGCCTCGTTTTGCCCGATGATCCGCCGATGGAGGTAGTCCTCCATCTTGAGCAGCTTCTCCATCTCCTCCTTGCGCACCGAGGAGAGCGGAATGCCGGTCCATTTCGAGATGACTTCCTCCACGTCGTCCCGGCTCACCTCGAGGACCGTCCCCGACTCCTCCTGCTCCCGCCGGCGGCATTCCTCGTATTTCTTCCGCAGGGCGATCTCCTCGTCGTGGTGCTTCACGGCGTTCTCGAAATCCTTGCGGAACAGGAAATTCTTCATGCTGGAGACGGCTCTCTCGATTTCCTGCTCCATCTCCCGGAGCTCCTTGTACGAGGCGCTGCGGTAGAGCTTCACCCGCGCACCCGCCTCGTCGATCACGTCGATCGCCTTGTCCGGGAGGAAGCGGTCGCTGATGTACCGGCTCGACATGTAGACCGCCTGGTACAGGGCCTCGTCGGAATACCGGACCCGATGGAATTTCTCGTACCGCTCCTTGATCCCGAAGAGGATCCGGACCGTCTCCTCCTCCGACGGGGGGTGGATCTTGACCGACTGGAACCGCCGGACGAGGGAGCGATCCCGCTCGATGTACCGGTGGTATTCCTTAGGCGTCGTGGCCCCGATGCACTGCACCTCGCCGCGCGAGAGGGCCGGCTTGATGATGCTCGCGGCATCGAGGGACCCTTCCGCGGAGCCGGCTCCGATCAGGCAATGGATCTCGTCGATGAAGATGATGATGTTCTCGTTCCCCATCAGCTCCGAGAGAATCCCCTTGAGGCGCTCCTCGAACTGCCCGCGGTATTTCGTCCCCGCGACGATCAACGACAAGTCGAGTGCCAGAATCCGCTTGGCGGCCAGCGAGCCGGGCACGTCTCCCAGCGCGATGCGCGAAGCCAGGCCTTCCACGATCGCGGTCTTGCCAACTCCCGGGTCGCCCAGCAGGACGATGTTGTTCTTGCGCCGCCGGGAGAGAATCTGGATCATCCGCTGGATCTCGGTGTCGCGGCCGATCAGGGGATCGAAGAGCTGGCGGCCCGCCATCTCGCTGAGATCCCGGGAGAACTCGTTCAGGAAGGGCGTCTCCTTGATCTTCTTCGGCAGCGAGCGCTCCTTCCAGACGGCGACGGTGTCCTCGCGCACCGAATACAGCCTCATCCCCTTCTCGTGCAGGGTCCGTCCGGCGGCCGAGTCCTCGACCCGGAGGAGGCCTAGCAGAAGGTGCTCGTTGCCCACGTAAGGATGCAGCAGGCGCTCCGCCTCCTCCTCCGCGTGCGCCAGCACGCGTTTCGTCTCCTCGCTGAAGGGGATTTCGATCGTCGTCGAGATCTTCTCTCCCGAAGGCCCCCGGGCTTCCAGCTCGGCCTGCAGAAGTTCGACGTTGACGTTGGAACGACGGAAGATCTCGCGGGTGATCTCGTCGCCCTCCTTCAGGAGACCGAGGAGGAGGTGCTCGGAGGCGATGACCTTGCTCCCCATCTGGCTCGCCTCGTAGCGGGCGAGGAAGAGGATTTTCTTGGCGCGCTCCGTGTACTTTTCGAACATGGGCCTCTCGAAGATGCCTTGGACGCGGCAACGGCTTTGAGGTCAATTATATCTGGATCGCAGGCGATTCCAAACCGAACCGGTATCCGCTTCCCGAAAGGTGGCGCAGAGCGCCCTCCTCCATGACCCAGACTCGATCGCAGCGCCGCGCCAGCCTCTCGCTGTGGGTCACGAGCACCGTGGCCGTGCCGCGTCTTCCTACCGCCTCCCGGATCATCGCGAAGACGACTTCGCTGGTTCGGAAGTCCAGATTGCCCGTCGGCTCGTCGGCCAGCAGCACCGAGGGCCGGGCGATAAGCGCCCGCGCCAGCGCCACCCGCTGCTGCTCGCCGCCGGAGAGCTCGGCGGGACGGTGCTCGCGACGGGAGTCCAGCCCCAGCTCCTCCAACAAGGCCCGGGCCCGGCGCTTCGCTTCGCGCAGGGGCTCCCGCCGGATCAGGCAAGGAAGGCAGACGTTCTCCTCCGCGGTGAACTCCGGCAGGAGGTGATGGAATTGGAAGACGTAACCGACCTCGCGGTTGCGCAACAGCGCCGACTGGACCGCATCGAGACGCGTCAGCTCCGTCCCCGCCAGCGCGATGGTTCCCGAGTCGGGGCGATCAAGCCCTCCCAGCAGGTGCAGGAGCGTGCTCTTGCCGGCGCCCGATTCCCCGACCACGGCGACCATCTCTCCCTTGTCAACGGCCAGCGTGAGATCCCGCAGGACCTCGAGCCGCCTCGCCCCGGACGGATACGATTTGAAGAGACTCCGGGCGTCGACGGCGGGACTACTCATAGCGCAGGGCCTCCACGGCGTCGAGCCGCCCGGCCCGCGAGGAGGGATATAGCGTGGCCAGGAAAGAGGCGGCCACGGAAAGGAGGCAGACCAGCGCTACGTCCAGGCCGCGGACCTTGAACGGCACGTAGGGGATGTAATAGACCTCGACGGGCAGCTTGACCACGTGATAGGTGTCGAGCCCCCAGCAGAGTCCGAGCCCGAGGAGACATCCCACCGCCGTCCCGAACAGCCCGATGAGGACCCCCTGGAACATGAAGATCCGGGTGATGCCCCCCGGGGCCGCGCCCAGCGCCACCAGGGTTCCGATATCCCGCACCTTCTCCATCACCATCAGGATCAGGACGGTGATGATGTTCAAGGCCGCCACCACCACGATCAGCCCGACGGCGATGCTCATCAGAAGCTTCTCGAGGTTCAGCGCCGTGAAAAACGTCTTGTTCATGGCGATCAGATCGTTCACGAAGTAATCCTTGCCCAGGCGGCGTTGCGCCTCCTCGCCGATTTCCTTGAGCCGCGAGAGATCGGTGGTCCGCGCTTCGATGACGGTCGCCGCGCTCCCCAAGGATCCGAAGGCCTGCGCCGACCGCAGATCCAGGTAGGCGCGCGTGGAGTCGTAATCGTAGAAGCCAGAGTCGACGAGGGCCACGACTTCGAACGGCCGGCTCTTCGGCATGGGAAGAAAGGGGGTCATCTGCAGCTGAGGGAGGATGACCCGCACCCGATCGCCCGGGGCAACCCCCAGCGCGGCCGCGAGATCCTTGCCGAGCGCGATCCCCTCCCTGCCCTCGCTCCCCTTGCGGGTGAGGGCGTTCAGATCGCCCGCCACCACCTTGCGCGCCAGATCGGTGACGTGCCGCTCCTGATCCAGGCGGATTCCCTTCAACATCACCGCCGTGCCACCCGGATTGAGATCGCTGATGACGAGCCCCTTCTCCAGGACGACCGGGGCGGCGGCGGCGATTCCCGGAACCGCGAGGAGGAGACGCACGATACGGTCCGGGTCCTCGATCGGCCGCTGCGCCCAGGATCCGAAGACCGTCAGGTGGGCGTTGGCGCCCAGAATCTTCTCACGGATGTCCTGCTGGAAGCCGGTCATCAGCGCCAGAGCGATGATCAGGGCGGCGACCCCCACGATCACTCCGAGCACGGAGATGAGCGAGATGACGGAGACGAAGGTCTGCTTCCTCTTGGCGGTCAGGTAACGAAGCGCGATGAAGAGCTCGTAGGACATGGGCCTCATCGATATTCTGCCGGATGGGGACTCAGGGTGCGGTGGCTTCCGATTTTTTCCTCGTCTCCCGCTTCCGCCCGCTCCAGACTCCGGAGTTTGCCGATCCGTCGCTCAGGACGCGGCTCTGCCAGTTCCCTTTGATCGATCTCAGGTCGGAAGTGACGATCCCGTCGAGGTCCGACACGGACCCCAGCTTGCTGTCGATCCGGTGCAGGACCAGCTTGTTGTTGACGAGGGTGCCTTGGAGGCTGCCTCGCCATCCCCCGTCGAGCTGGTATTCTCCCGAGATCAGGGTGCCCGATTGCCTCAGCGTGAACACCCCCCGATTGCCGCTCGGGAGAATCGTCACATCCCAGACTCCGGCGAGGCTCTCGGGCTCGACGGGAGCGGCGCGCCTCAAGCTGGCGATGCGTTCCTGCAGGAACCGCACGCGCTCGCGCGATTCGGCGATCTGTTCCCGCAGACGCCGCAGGTCCTCGCGCGCCGCCGCCTCGGCCTGCTCCGCGGCAAACAGTCCCGAAGTCAGGTTGGCGAGGCTGTCCTCCGCGGACTCGGTCGCCTCTCCCCGGCGGACGAGGGCGCCGATTCGGGCGTAAAGCACCGAGATCTGATCCCGCAGATCCTCTCTCCGGCGCTCGGCATCCGCGTAGCCCGCCAGGCGCCGATCCAGCCGGCTTTTCTCCAGGTCGAGATCCACCTTCAGCGCGTAGACGGCCGCGGCGGCGCCCTCCGGGGTGTCGGGCTCGTCCTGGGCGATCGCCCGGCCTGGGGTCGACCAAAACGCCAGAATCCCGAGGATCAGGCACGAGGCCACCGGCAGGGTGCGGATCATGACTTTCTCCTTTTTAGGGAACCGGAGCTGACCAGCTCCTCCGCGATCCGCACGGCGTTCAAGGAGGCTCCCGTGGCCAGATTGTCCGTGATTCCCCAGAGCCAAAAGCAGCCGGGAGCGGACGGGTCGGGACGGATCTCTCCCAGCACGATGTGATCTTCGCCGGCGAGCTCCGCCGGCGTGGCGCCGCCCGCGCCTTCGCGGATTCGGATGGTCGGTTCCTGGGCGAGCGCCTTCCGGATGGCCTCCGTCGAGAGCTCCTGCCGGAACCGGAGCCGGGAGACGGAGGCATGACAATGGAACACGGGCACGTGAAGCACCTTGAGCCCGTGAGCGAACGAGTGGTCGTTCAGGATCGTCGCCACCTCCCAGGAGAGCCGATCGTCTCGCGGTCCTTCCCCCGGCACGAGGGAGGCGGGAACGACGTTGAAGGCGAGCACGCGACCGAAAAGGTCCCGCGGCACCTCCGAGAAGTTCAAGAGTCCCACCGTCTGCCGGTAGAGCTCCTCGATCCCCTGCTCCCCCTCTTCCGAGACCGGCTGCAGGACGACGCTCACGACCTCGGCGAGAGGAACGCTCCGGGCCAGAGGCGCGAGCACGGTCGAAAGGAATTGGGAAACGGGATGCGGGGAGGCGAGGACCCCCTCGTGGCGCTTCACGGCGGCCGGATTCACGGAGGCATTGACCAGCGGCGCCGACGGCATGACGTTCGCCGAGCGCGTCAGATCGATGGCCACGAAATTCCCGCGTCCGGGCCAGTCCAGGAAGTCCTTTCCGCTCCCCGCGCGGCCGCACCAGAAGGCGAGATCGATCCGCTCCATCTCGTCGAGGTCGGGCCGGACGGCCAGGAGGGGCTCGCCGCCGAACTCCCCCAGGTTGCCCCCCTCCTCGACGGCCCCGGTGTCGAAGAGGCGCACCTCCCCCACCGGAAAGCGCCGCCGGGTCAGATGCCTCTTGACCCCTTTGCCGATCAGGGTCGAGGAATCGAAGAGAGCGATGTTCACCCGCTCGGCGCCGCCGGCGCGCTCAACGCTCTTGGCCACGGCCAGGCTCCACGGGGAAAGGCCCTGCTCCCTCGCGGCTCTCCGCGCGCCCCGAGAAGAGGCCTCTCGGGATCACGCCGGACAGGACATAGAGGAAGCTGATTCCGAGCAGGACGGGCTCAGGCCAGGCGAAGATCGCCAGGAGGATCAGAGCGGGAGGGACCAGAAGCTGGTACGGGCGGCGGGCCCGGAGGTCCAGCTCCTTGAGGCTGCGGTACCGGGCCCGGGAGATCATCAAGGCGGACAGGGTCACCAGCAGCAGTCCCACCAGGGCGCTCAGAACTGGGTCGTGCACGGCGGTGGGGTAGTAATAGACCAGCGCCGCCACGGCCCCCGCGGCGGCCGGAATCGGCAGGCCGACGAAATATCGCTTGTCGATGGTGGAGGCCTGGATGTTGAATCGCGCCAGCCTCAGAGCCCCGCAGAGGACGAAGGCGAAGGTCGCCGCAACCCCCGGGCGGCCCAGGTCCGACAGTCCCCAGGAGTAGGCGAGAAAGGCCGGGGCGACTCCGAAGGCGAGCAGGTCGGCCAGAGAGTCGAGCTCCCGGCCGAAATCGCTCGCCGTCCCCGTCATCCGCGCCACCATACCGTCCAAACCGTCCAGCAGAATCGACAGGGCGATGAACAGGGCCGCGAACTCATACTGCCCCTGCGCCGATCGAACCATCGAGAGGACGCCGAAAAACAGGTTCACCGAGGTCAGGACGCTGGGCAGCGTTGCCCCGCGCCGGAATCTCGGTCTACCTCCCGCTTTCTTGCGCAATCGACTGCTCCTTCGCGGATGCCCGCGCCACGCCCAGGATGCTGCTGCCTCCCTTGACTCGGGAGCCGACGGTCACCTCGGGACTCACTCCCGCCGGAAGATCCACCTCGATCCGGGATCCGAACTGGATCAAGCCGATGCGCTCGCCGAGCGCCACCTCGTCCCCCTCCTTCTTCCAGAAAACGATTCGCCGCGCCACCACTCCGGCGATCTGGACCAGCCGCACGGATCCCATGTCGCTCGAAATCGTAATCTCATTCCGCTCGTTTTCGCTCGCCGAGCGCGACAGGTTGGCCGGCAGGAACCGCCCTTCCTGGTATCTCACCCGATCGATGCGTCCCGCGACCGGGGAGCGGTTCATGTGAACGTCGAAAAGGGACAGGAAAATGGAAACACGCGTTCCCCCGGTGAGACCCAGGCTGCGGACTTCGGTCACTTTTCCGTCCCCCGGGGACACGAAGACGCCTGCGCCTCCGGGAATCTCCCGGGCCGGATCCCGGAAGAAGAAGGCGATGAAGCCGGAGAGGAGCAGGGCCATCGCGCCCAGCCAGGGAAACCCGAAGAGAAGGGCGGCGGCTCCCACCGACACTCCGGTGAGCAGGTAAGGAAAGGATTCACGTGCCAAAGGCATTCGCCCGGCCTCTTGATTGGCAGAAAAAAAGGGGGTTCCCCCCCTTTCGACTCAATCCCGAATGTTCCGCCCGTCTCGCGACCGGCTCACCGCGGACCGGACGTCGCCAGATCGTCATTACGATAATGCCTCAGAATCGATTCCATCTTGTCCTTGAGATGGAGCTTCTTCTTCTTGATCGTCACTTCCTCCAGTTTCTCGGATTCGTTGAGAAACCCTTTCCCCTGAAGCTCCTGGAGCCTGACCTCGCAGCTGGCGTGCGATTCCATCAATGCGCGGAACTCCACATTCTCTCGCTGCAGGAGCTCCCTGAGCTCCCGGAGATCGGTCTCCATGGCGGCACCTCCTCGCGGATGAAAGGGCGTATGGGATCGGCAGGACGATTCAGCATGGTCTTCTAAGTCTTAATTTAGCATTGTGTCTCGCTTTTGGGCAAGGCCTCCCGGCCGGAACGGCTCACGGAAGCTTCCGTCTCATCACCAGGGCATCCTCATGGGTGTCACTATAGTACCCCTTCCTCCGGGCGACGACCCGGAACCCCAGCTTCTCGTAAAGGGAGAGGGCCACCCGGTTGGAAGGCCGCACTTCCAGGGTCACCCGCGTGCATTCCTGGGACCGGCCCTCCTCCATGAGGTGTCGGAGCAGCGCTTCTCCATGCCCGCGCCCTCGGGACTCTTCGCGGACCGCGATGTTGTTGACGCGGACCTCGGCATCCACCATCCAGGCGCACGCATAGGCCTCGATGCGACCGTCCCGGCCGCGCACGACCCGGCTGCAGGCAAAAGGGTTCTCTTCCATTTCATGCAGGAAATTCCGCGGACTCCAAGGAACGGAGAAGGTGGCCTCCTCGATGGCGACGACCTGGGCGAGATCTCCCGGACGCATCGGCTCGATACGCGTCCCTGTCACCTCCGGGGGCGGATTTCGGCGTCCGGCGGGCGGATGTAATTGGGCTGGAGGGCGCTTAAGGACCAGGGCATCCTCCCGGCCTGCCGCTCGGCGGCCCAGCGAGCCAGGGTGCCGCCCAGAAAGCAGGGATTAGGCTCGACCCAATCGGCCGAGCCGCGAACTTGAGCGATCAGATCGCAGTTCCTAAAGGCTCCGTCTCCGCAGAAGAGAACGGGGCCTTCCGGAAGCGCTTCCAGGAACTCCCGCGGCGATCCTCCCCGCTCCTTGAGCAGCGATCGTGGCGCCTCGGCGGCCGCATCGAACAACCCAGCATAGACCTCGCCGCGTCCGGCGTCGATCATCGGCGCCACCGGGAGTCCGCGATCCCGGTATGTCCGGGCCATGGCCTCGAGGGTCGAAAACCCGTGGGCGGGGATCCCGCCGGCCAGCGCCAGGCCCTTGACCGTGGCGATGCCGATGCGCAGTCCCGTGAACGTCCCAGGGCCCAGCCCCACCCCGAGCACTCCCACGTCGGCCATCCGGGTGCCGGACAGATCCAGGAGGAGATCCACGACGCGGAGCAACCGCTCCTGGTGATGGCCCGGAGCTTCCAGGTTGATTTCACCGAGGATCCGGCCGGCGCTCACGAGCGCGACGCTGCCGGCGGGGGTCGAGGTGTCGACGCCCAGGGCGATCATTCAGGCGCCGGCCCCGACGTTCTCGCGCTCGAGGAACTCCCTGATTTCGGCCTCCTGGTGCTCCCAGTCCAGGACGAAGGCGATCCCGACGTCGAAGCGTTCGGCTTTTCCGATCCCCTCCAGATCCTCCACCCGCACGACTCTCCCACGCAGCGTGATGGTCTCGGCGCCGGCCGGGTCGTGACAGCGGACGGCGACTTCCTCGCCAATGGAATAGGGCTTGCCGGTCTCGATCAGCAGCCCGCTGCGGCTGATGTTCCGCGCCGCGGAGGGCGAACCGGCGCTAGCGCCGTTGGCGGGCCGCAACTCGATCTTCAATCCGCGGCATCCCGCATCGAATCGGATGAAATCTCGCCGCTCCCGGTAGAAGACGGAGACCCCGTTGGGGCCCCGGGCCTTGGATTGGTAGAGGGCCTCCTCGGCTTTCGTGACGAGCCGATCGCCGACGGTGGCATCTTCGGGATACTGGGCCAGGCCGACGCTGAGGGTCATCTGAATCGGCTTGCCGTCGACGTCCCGGCGCACGAAATGCCTCTCGATCTCCCGCCGGATCCGCTCCGCCACGAGGTAGGCGCCCATGCGTTCGGTCTCGGGAAGAAGCAGGACGAATTCCTCGCCGCTGTAGCGGGCCGCCACGTCGATGTCCCGGATCTTGTTCTTGATGAGGATCGCGACTTCCTTGAGAAGGATGTCCCCCACCAGATCCCCGTGCCGCTCGTTGATCTCGCGAAAACTGTCCAGATCCATGTAGAGCAGCGCCAGATCGAGCTCGTAACGACGCGATCGGCGCAGCTCTTTCTGGAGGGCGGAGCGAAAATAGCGCTGGTTGTACAGCCCGGTGAGAGGATCGAGGGCGCTGGATCTCTCCGCCTCCTCGAGCACCTCCAGCTCGATGATCCGCGGCCGGGTCAGCTTGCGGTTGACGTTCAGGAGGTAGTCGAAAGTGGCCACTCTCAGGCCAATCTCCCTCCCGACGCGCGTGATCAGGTTGATACGGTGCTGGAGAATCGCGTTCCAGAGAGCCCGGGCTTCTTCCTCCTCCATGAGAAGCCGGGTCAAAATCAGCAGGAGCGCGGCGTGGACCTGGATTCCCGTTTCGGCGCGGATTTGCGACAGGCGATTCAAAATCCGCTCCTCGTTGTGCGTGTCCTCGTCCAGGAGCGCCAGCAGCTCCCCCTTGACGCGCTCCACCTCGTCGACCGTGATCACGAATCGCCCCGCTGGATGCCGCGTCCCTCGAGGCCTTCGAGGAAATTGTCCAGCGCTCCGGCATCCCCGGAAAGGAATCCCACCGCCACCCGGAAGCCTTCGGCCGGCGACCGGGGGCTCGGCGGAATGAGCCGCTCGACCCGGGCGCGGAGCCGCAGATCGGGTCGGGGAGGCCCCTCCGGAAGCCGGATCTCGAGCTCGTCTCCGACGCGGAACGGTCCCGGCGACTCGAGAAGCGCTCCCGTCGTGCCCAGCTCGCAGACCTTCAAACGCATCGGCTCCGCCGCCTCCGGCCCGAGAACCCCGCATTCAAGGGGCTTGCCCGCGACTCGAAAACGGATGCCGCGGCGCTTTTCCTGGAAATGGAGGACGGTGGAGTTTCCGCCGCCCGCGCGGGCCTGTTCGAGCGCCAACGAGGCGCACTGGAGAAGCCGCTCCGCCGTCTCTCCGTCGTCGGGGTAGGCGGCTACTCCCGCCGACATCGTGAGCAGGAGCCTCTCCCCCGCGCGACCGGGCTGCCGGGTGCGCTCTTCCACGGCCGCGCGAGCGCGCTCCGCGGCCGCACGGGCCCCGAGCCGCCGCGCCTCGGGAAGCAGCAGCGCGAGACGCGTCCCGCCGGCCCGCGCCACGACGTCGGTGTCCCGAAGACGGGCGCCGAGCGTGCGGAAGACCTCTTTCAGCGCCGCATCTCCCACGGTGCGCCCGTAGGCGGCATTCACGCGACCGAGGCCGTCCAGCTCGGCGAGGATCAGGCAGAAGCCGCGCGAGGCCCGGCGCGCGCGCCGGATTTCACGCTTCATCAGATCGAGGAACCAGCGGGAGGAAGCGAGGCGCGTCGCGGCGTTTGGCCGCGCGGCACGGAAGACGTTCTCGAGAAGCGCATCTTCGACGAGGGCCGGAGCCGCAAAGAACGCCTTTTCCTGCTGGAGGTAGTCCATGGCCGCCACGCGCCACCCAGGATCTCTTCCAAGATGCGAGGCCAGCGCTTCGCGGTGGGCGCCGAGGGAGTCCCAGAGGCCGGAGGCCTCCTCCTCGGAGAGCTCCGCCTGGATCACCAGCCTCATCAACGTCGAGCAAGTCGGCAATCCCTTCCGGCGGCAGACTTCCTGCAGGCGGGCCCGGGCCTCCCCCGGATCCCCCGGGGGGGACCCGTCGAGGATCAAGAGAAGCTCCTCGCGGGTCGTGGCATCCAGGCTCGGCGGGAACATCCAGGCGTGCACCCTGCACTCCCTTGAAGCGACAGGACTTATCCTAGCCTCGCCTGGAAAGAGCTGTCAACCCTTCCCTGCCGCGCCGCGGGGGATATGCCGCGAATTGTGAAACTTCGTCCCTCTCGCCACGTTTCAATCTCGGAGGATGCGGGTAAAATGAGACCCTTCGGATCCGAAAACCCCTACCTTCCTCGCTCGGGTGGACGATGAACCTGGTTGAGAAAAGATTCCCCCGCCGGGAAGCCGGGGCGGCCTCCTCCGCGGCTCGAGAGGCGTCCGCGCCGGCGCTGTCCGACGAGATTCTGGTGGCTCGGGTGAGGGCGGGCGAAGTTCACCACTACGAAGAAGTGATCCGACGCTACGAGCGGCCCATCGTCAACTTCATCTATCGGATGATCGGCGACTACGAACAGTCCCTGGATCTGGCGCAGGAAGTCTTCTTCAAGGCTTACCGTTCGCTGGATCGCTTCGACCCGACCTACCGTTTCTCCACCTGGATATACCGGATTGCCTCGAATCGCAGCATCGATCACCTGCGCAAGCAATCCCCCGCCCTTCTGTCGCTGGACGACACGGGGGATCCGGACAGGGGAGACGGGGTCGTCCAGCTGAAGAGCCCCTCGCGCGGTCCGGAGGATCTTCTCGCCAGCCGGGAGCTCGGCGATCGGATTGGCGAGGCGATCGAGGCCCTCCCCGCCGCTTATCGGGAGCTGATCCTGCTGCGCCATCTGCAGGGAATGGCCTACGAGAACATCGCGCGCGTCAAGAGCCTGCCGCTGGGAACGGTGAAGAACCGGCTGTTCCGCGCCCGCGAGATCCTCCGAAGAAAGCTGGAGAGCTGATGGAATCCTGCGCCCGCGTCATGCCCCTGGTTCCGCAGTATGCGGAGGGAGAGCTCTCCACCCCCGAGGCTTCGCGGGTGGCCTCGCACCTGGAGTGCTGCGGCTCCTGCATGGTCCGGGTGCGCCGCCATCGCGAGCTCTTGTCGGCGCTGGACCGGCTTCCCCAGGTGATCCCTCCTTCCAGCTTCCGCGCGTCGGTGATGAGCCGGGTGATGGCCGCCTCGCCGCCCGCCCGGGCCGATCGCCCCCGCCATCTCCGGCTGGTCAAGGCGCTGTTCTGGACGGCGCTCGCGGGCGCGGGCGGGTCCACCGCCGGCACGGCGGTCTTGTTGTGGGGACGGGACGTCGCAGGAAGAACGGCGCTCTTCGATCCGAATTTCTTCGTGGAGTGGATCGCCAGCTTCAGTCGATTCGCTTTGTCCCTCCTCCTGGAAATCGCTACGCGCTCCGAAGTTCCCGGACCGTTGCTTCCTTTCCACACCGCGCTCATCTCGGGGGGCTTCCTGACGGCGCTGTTGCTGGCCGCGCTCGCCGCCGGGGCGCTGGGGGTCGGATTCCTCGCGACGGTCCGAGCCCTGATGGGAAAATCGCGCTCCTGAGGCTTCCCGAGGCTTCCCCGAAGCTCCCCTCCCTCCCTGCCGGCACCGCGCAAGTCCTTTGATTTCCAAGGGAATAAATTTTGACAAAACTTTGACTGAGCATTATATTGCGGATATGACGTCGACACGGGGGGAAGTCCGGCCGGTTCAACGGGATCCCGAAAAAACCACACACGATCGCGGCGAGGCGGTCAGCTTGGGAGGTGGGAAGGCCATGTCATCGGGCGCCGAAGTCATCCAGATGATCGGCAGGCTGCAGGACCTCAAGGGATTCCGGGATCGGCATTGGGAAGGGACCTTCGAGGACTACCTTCAGATCGTCCGGCAGACTCCCCGCGCGACGCGCAGCGCCTTTCAGAGAATCTACGACATGATTCTCGCGCAAGGGACCCGCGAATACTACGAGTACAAGAAGAAAATCATCCACTACAACTTCTTCGACGACAAGGACTGCGCGGGCGTGGATGCGGTGTACGGCCTCGACATCCCTCTGATGAAGATGGTGAACGTCTTCAAGTCGGCGGCGAAGCGCTACGGAACGGAGAAGAGGGTCCTCCTGCTCCACGGTCCGGTGGGGAGCTCCAAGAGCACCATCGTCCGGAGGCTCAAGAAAGGCCTGGAGGAGTACTCGCGGACCGCGGACGGCGCCCTGTACAGCTTCTCCTGGGTGGTGGAGGACGAGAACACGCGCAAGAAGCAGGACCACGCGACGCTGGAGCTCGCCTGTCCCATGCACGAGGAGCCGCTGCACTTGATTCCGCTGGAGCTGCGCCAGGAAGTGTTCGCCCGGCTGAATGAGGGAAAGCCGGAAGCGGAGCGTCTGTCCGTGGAAGGCGAGCTCTGTCCCGCCTGCCGCCAGCAGTTCCAGGAGCTGACCCTGCGCTATGGCGGCGACTGGACCCGCATCATCTCCCATGTGAAGGTCCGGCGGCTCATCCTCTCCGAGAAGGATCGCGTCGGCATCGGCACGTTCCAGCCCAAGGACGAGAAGAACCAGGACTCCACGGAGCTGACCGGGGACATCAACTACCGGAAGATCGCCGAATACGGCTCCGATTCGGATCCGCGCGCCTTCAACTTCGACGGCGAGTTCAACATCGCCAACCGGGGCATCATCGAGTTCGTCGAGGTGCTGAAGCTGGACGTGGCGTTCCTCTACGATCTTCTCGGAGCTTCCCAGGAGCACAAGATCAAGCCGAAGAAGTTCGCCCAGTGCGACATCGACGAAGTCATCATCGGCCACACCAACGAGCCCGAGTATCGGAAGCTCCAGCACAACGAGTTCATGGAGGCGCTGCGGGATCGCACGGTGAAGATCGACATCCCTTACATCACCAAGCTCACCGAGGAGATTCGGATCTACGAGAAGGACTACAACCCCTCACGGATCCGCGGCAAGCACATCGCCCCCCACACCATCGAGATGGCGGCCATGTGGGCGATTCTGACCCGTCTCGAGGAGCCCAAGAAAGCCGATCTGACGCTGCTGCAGAAGCTGAAGCTCTACAACGGCAAGACCCTCCCCGGTTTCACCGAGGACAACGTCAAGGAGCTCCGCAAGGAGGCGGTCCGCGAGGGGATGGACGGCATCTCGCCCCGCTACATCCAGGACAAGATCAGCAATGCGCTCGTCTCCGACAAGGGAGAGGGGTGCATCAATCCTTTCATGGTGCTCAACGAGCTGGAGAGCGGGCTGAAGCATCATTCCCTGATCACGAACGAGGACCTGCGCAAGCGTTACCGGGACCTGCTTTCGGTCGTGAAGCAGGAGTACGAGGACATCGCCAAGAACGAGGTCCAGCGGGCCATCTCGGCGGACGAAGAAGCGATCAGTCGGCTCTGCGCGAACTACATCGACAACATCAAGGCCTATACGCAGAAGGAAAGGGTCCGCAACAAGTACACGGGCCAGGACGAAGAGCCCGACGAGCGGCTGATGCGATCGATCGAGGAGAAGATCGACATCCCCGAGAACCGGAAGGACGATTTCCGCCGGGAGATCATGAACTACATCGGCGCGCTGGCCGTGGAGCGCAAAACGTTCAACTACCGCACCAACGAGCGCCTCCACAAGGCCCTCGAGTTGAAGCTCTTCGAGGACCAGAAGGACTCCATCAAGCTGACGAGCCTGGTGAGCAGCGTCGTGGACAAGGAGACCCAGGAAAAGATCGATGTGGTGAAGAGCCGGCTCATCAAGGACTACGGCTACTGCGACGTCTGCGCGACGGATGTCCTGAACTACATCGCCAGCATCTTCGCCCGGGGAGATGCCCGGGATTAGCCAGCCGTCCGGCGGCCCGCAGGAGTCGGGACATCCGCCCGGCTCGCCGCGCCCGCCCGACCCCCCGCCCCCCGAGGACGGATGCTGAAATGATTCTCCGCATCGAACAGGACCATCACCGCTTCAAGCAGATCATCCGCGGGAAGATCAAGCAGGACCTCCGAAAATACATCTCCCGGGGCGAGCTCATCGGCCGGCGCGGCAAGGATCTGATCAGCATTCCTCTCCCGCAGATCGCCATCCCCCACTTCGTGCACGGCAGCCGCCAGGCCGGCGGTGTCGGCCAGGGCGACGGCGACGTCGGCACCGTCCTCGGGGCGGCCGAGCCCGAAGACGGGTCCGGCCAGGCCGGGGACTCCCCCGGCCAGCACATCCTGGAAGTCGACATCTCGCTCGAGGAGCTGGCGGAGATGCTGGGGGAGGAGTTGGAGCTTCCGCGGATTGAGCCCCGGGGCAAGAAGAACATCGTCGCCGAGAAGGCGCGCTATCACGGCATCACGCAGACCGGGCCGGAAGGGCTCCGGCATTTCCGCCGGACCTATAAGGAGATGCTGAAACGCTCCCTCGCAACGGGCACCTACCACCGCTCCGCCTCCGTGCCGTTCATCATCCGCGCCGACAAGCGCTACCGGACCTGGCGGACGACCGTCCTGCCGGAAACCACCGCCGCCGTCGTCTACATGATGGACGTCTCCGGCTCGATGGGTGAAGAGCAGAAGGAAATCGTGCGCATCGAGTCGTTCTGGATCGACACTTGGCTCCGGCACCATTACAAAGGGCTGGAGATCCGCTACCTGATCCACGACGCCGAGGCGAGAGAGGTGGATCAGGAGACCTTCTACCACACGCGGGAGAGCGGCGGGACGGTGATCTCGAGCGCCTACCGGCTGGCGCTGGACATCATCCGGAGCGATTATCCCGCCCAGGAGTGGAACGTCTACTGCTTCCATTTTTCCGACGGCGACAACTGGTCCCAAGGCGACACGCAGGAGTGCGTCCGTCTGCTGCGCGAGGATCTCCTCCCCGGCGTGAATCTGTTCTGCTACGGACAGGTCGAGAGCCCCTACGGAACGGGCCAGTTCCTCGTGGATCTCAAGGAGGCCTTCGGAAGCGAGGAGGCCGTCGCCCTTTCCAAGATCGAGAACAAGGACGCCATCCACCAGTCGATCAAGGAATTCCTGGGGAGAGGCCGATGAGCCTGCCCCCGCTGCTCGCCGCCTTGCAGAAGGAGATCGAGGGCCACGCGAAGAGCTACGGTCTCGACTTCTTCCCCGTCCTCTTCGAAGTGCTGGACTACCGCAAGCTGAATCAAGTCGCGGCGTACGGCGGGTTTCCCACGCGCTACCCTCATTGGCGATGGGGCATGGACTACGAGCAGCTCCAGAAGGGCTACACGTTCGGCCTGCAGCGCATCTACGAGATGGTGATCAACAACGATCCGTGCTACGCCTACCTCCTCGAGTGCAACGCCGACGTCGATCAGAAAATCGTCATGGCGCACGTCTACGCGCATTGCGATTTCTTCAAGAACAACGTCTGGTTCTCGCGCACCAATCGCAAGATGATGGACGAGATGGCCAATCACGCCACCCGGATCCGGCGTTACATGGACCGCCACGGCGTCGAGAAGACCGAGGCGTTCATCGACACCTGTCTTTCGATCGAGAACCTCATCGATCCCCACTCCCTGTTCATCGTCCGGGAGCGGCCGGCCCGCCCGCAACAGGAGGAGCCGCGCCCCGCGATCCGCCGGCTCAAGAGCAAGGAGTACATGCACGATTACATCAATCCCCCCGCCTACATCGCGCGGGAAGAGAAGCGCCTCCAGGATCAGGCCGAGAGGAAGAAGAGCTTTCCGGAGGAGCCGGCCCGGGACGTGCTGAAGTTCCTCATCGAGTACTCTCCCCTCGACAACTGGCAGCGCGACATCCTGAGCATCGTCCGCGAGGAAGCCTACTACTTCGCGCCCCAGGGACAGACCAAGATCATGAACGAGGGATGGGCCACCTACTGGCATTCCAAGATCATGACCGAGCGCTGCCTCACCGACGCCGAGGTGATCGACTACGCCGATCACCATTCGGGGACTGTCGCGGCGCACCCGGGGCGCCTGAACCCGTACAAGCTCGGGGTCGAGCTGTTCCGGGACATCGAGGACCGCTGGAACCGCGGACGATTCGGCAAGGAATACGAGGAATGCGAGACCCTGACGGAGCGGCTGGCCTGGGATCGCAAGCTGGGGCTCGGCCGGGGAAAGATCTTCGAGGTCCGGCGATTCGGCAACGACGTCACCTTCATCGACAACTACCTCACCGAGGAATTCTGCCGCCGTCATAAGATGTTCGTCTACGATTTCAACCCGAAGACCGGCCTCTACCAGATCAGCAGCCGCAGCTTCCGGGAAATCAAGCAGAAGCTGCTCTTCCAGCTCACCAATCGAGGACTGCCCTTCGTGGAGGTGGCTGACGGCAACCATCGGAACAAGGGAGAGCTCCTCCTCCGGCACCGGTACGAAGGAGTCCCGCTGCGGTCCGACTATGCGCGCGACACGTTGCGGAACGTCCAGAAGATTTGGCAGCGTCCGGTGAATCTGGCGACCGTCGTGGACGACAAACCCCGTATCATCACCTTCACCGGAGAGTCCTTCGAGGAGACGGAGGTCGGCGACCAGGTCGCCTGATCCGGAGCTCATGCCGCATTCTCCCCCGCTCGCGTCCGAAGACGTCGCCGCGCCTCCCCCCCCGGTCCTCTGGGCCATGGCCGGCGGGAAGGGAGGGGTCGGCCGGACGCTCCTGGCCGCCAACATGGGGATCCAGATGGCCCGGCTGGGGAGGAAAGTGGCCCTCGCCGATCTCGACTTCCACGGCGCCAACCTCCCCTCCTATCTCGGACTCGGGCGGATCCCCCGCAGCCTGGAAGGCTTGCTGGAGTCGGACGACGCCGCCCTTCCGTCCCTGATGCGGGATACGTCCGTCGCGGGACTCAAGCTCCTGGCCGGCTCGCAACGCTCCCTCTCGCCGGCCGAGCGGGAGCTGATCCTCAAGCGGTTCCTCGACAAAACGGCTTCCCTGCCGGTGGACATCGTCCTGGTGGATTGCGGGTCGGGACGGGGGCCGGAGACGCTGGATCTCTTTCGCGCCGCGCGCCTCGGAATCCTCGTGACGAGCCCCGAGCCGGCTTCCTTCGAATCGCTCTATCTCTTCACCGAATCGCTGATTCAGAGAATCCTGGAGTCCCGCCTTCCGGGGGAGGACCGGGAGAAGCTCGCCATCGCGGCGGCCCTCGAGGATCCTCAGAGCGACCATTCGAGCTTTCGCGCGGCCGTGGAGCGCCTGCGTGGCGAAGAACCTGAACTGTGCGGCAGAATCCTGGAGCTGCTGAAACCGCTTCGCCTCCGGCTGATCCTCAACCAGGCCCGCGGCGATTCAGAGACGGAGATTACCGACCTCCTGCGGAGCGGTTTCGACAAGTTCTTCGGCCTGGAGCTGAAGCCGGTGGGCTGCGTGGAATACGATCTTTCGGTCCTGCAATCCGTCCAGAAGCGCAAGCCGCTCTCCCAGCAATATCCCAACTCCCCGGCGACCCAGGGGATCGAGCGCACCGTCTCGGCGCTCCTCTCCCCGTTCCGGGAAGCCGACGTTGAACCGCCGCTCTCGCGGGACTTGAGCTCGCTCGATTATTACCGCCTTCTCGAGGTCCTTCCCGGCGCCCCCTCCAAGGAGATCCAGCAGTCCTACCAGCTGCTGAAGCGCGCCTACGATCCCGAATCCCCCTTCCGCCACCCCGGCCTGTCGCCCGGACGGGTGGAGCAAGTGGCCTCCTTGGTCGAGAACGCCTACCGAACCTTGATTTTTCTGGAGAGCCGGGCCGAGTACGATCGCCGGCTCGTCGCGGAAGGGATCCTCCGTCCCGAGGACGTGCGCCCGCCGGAGCCCGAGCTCCCCGCCTCTCCCGACGCCGCGCCGGCGGCCGAGGCCGCTGAAACCGTCACTACCGTTCCCGTCTCCGCGGCGGACGAATCGAAGAGCGAGCCTCCCGGACCGAAAGCCGCTTCCTCCTCGGAGGCGAAGATCCCCGGCCGTGGCGTGCCCGTCACCGGAGCCTCGCTGCGCGAGCACCGGGAGGGACGGAAGCTTAGCCTGGAGGCGATCGTTGAGCGCACCAAGATTCGCCCCTCGATCCTCGAAGCGCTGGAGGCGGATCGATTCGCCGAATTACCCGAGGCTGTTTTCCTGCGCGGCTTTCTGCGCCAGCTGGCGCTTTGCCTCGGGCTGGATCCGGCCGTCGTGAGCCGCGAGTACATGGCGCGAATCCATCCTCCCGAGAAGGCGATCCCCAAGCGCTCCCGCTAGGACCCCTCCTCCTCACGCCTTCCTTTCCGAACGCGGAATAGATAGAATCCGGCCTCAATTCTGGTGAAATCATGCTCGAAAACGGGACTCTCGAAGACGTCCGGGATCTCGAAGGCTACTTCCAGTCCGGGGCGAAGCCTCACGAGGACTGGGGTGTCGGGATCGAGTACGAGCGGGCGGGGGTCTGCGCCGAAAGCGGCCGGGCCATCCCCTACCACGGCCGCGCCTCCCTCTCGTCGCTGCTGGCTCGGCTGGTCTCGATGGACGGATGGCATCCATCGTACGCCGGCGAGCACATCATCGCCTTGGAGAAGGACGGGGTCCGGATCACCGTAGAGCCCGGCGGGCAGCTCGAGCTGTCGGGAAAGGTGCACCGCCGGCTGGAGGACCTCCGCGAAGAGGTGGCCCGCTTCAGCGCCCGGATCCGCGATCATTCCCGGCCCCTGGGAATCGCGTGGCTCGGCGTGGGGCTTCAGCCCTTCTCCCCGCTCCACGAGATCGAATGGGTTCCCAAGCCCCGGTACGCCGTCATGTCCGCCCACCTGGCGTCGACCGGGGAGCTGAGCCATCGCATGATGAAGCAGACGGCCGGCGTCCAGGTCAATCTCGACTACGACGACGAAGCCGATGCCATGGACAAGCTTCGCACGGCGATGGCCGCCACCTCGCTGGTCACCGCGCTGTTCGCTAATTCCCCCCTCCTCGAAGGGAAGCCCACGGGATTCATGAGCTATCGCGCCTGGATCTGGCTGCACACCGACCCGGCCCGCTGCGGGTTGCTGCCTTTCGCCTGGTCGGAGGAAGTCCGCTTCCGCGATTATCTCGACTACGCCCTGGACGTTCCTCTCATGTTCATCCAGCGCGAGGCGGGCTTCCGGCGCGTCACGGGCCTCACGTTCCGCGACTACCTCCGGACGGGCTTCCGGGAGCACCGGGCGACCCTGGCCGATTTCGAGCTCCACCTCACCACCCTCTTCCCGGAGGTCCGCCTTAAGCGGTATCTCGAGATCCGGGGCGGAGATTCGGGGGACGGCGCCTCCGCCGTCTGTCTGGTGGCGTTGTGGAAGGGGTTGCTCTATGATGCCGCCTCTCGCCGGGAGGCCTGGGGCCTGGTGTCCGGGTTCTCGACCCAGGAGAGGCTCGAATTCCACCAGCAAGCCTCGCGGATCGGCGCTCGGGCGCGACTGGGCCGGCGATCGGCGCTCGCCATGGGGACGGACCTCTACCGCATCGCGGCCGAGGGATTGTCGAGGCAGGGCGAGCCATCCTCTCTTCTCGATCCGTTGGCGGAGATCCTCTTCGAGGCCAAAAGCAGCCCCGCGCGGCTCTTACAGGAGCGATGGCTCGGCGAGTGGCGTCAAGAGCCGCTGCGGCTGATCGAGTTCTGCGGACGGAACACTTTGAAACCGACCCAGTCACCGGGAGGAAGCGGTGCCGAAGATTATTGAGACGGTTCCGAATTTCAGCGAGGGCCGCCGCCTCGAGGTGGTCCAGGCCATCGTGCAAGCGGTGCGGAGCACCCCGCAGGGGGCGCGCGTCCTGGACGTCTCTTCCGACGCCGATCACAACCGATCCGTTCTGACCATGGCGGGCGACGAGCAGGAGGTGCGCGCCTCCATCCTCGCCCTTTTCGAGGCCGCCCTGCAGCACATCGATCTCAGGAGCCACCGCGGCGAGCATCCGCGCCTGGGGGCGGTCGACGTCGTCCCCTTCGTCCCGGTCAAGGAGGTCGCGATGGCCGATTGCGTGCGGCTGGCGCGCTCGCTGGGGGAGGAGATCGCGGGGCGCTTCCAGGTACCCGTCTACCTCTACGAGGAGGCGGCCACCGCCGAGCACCGTCGCAACCTGGCGGACATTCGCAAGGGGGAATTCGAGGCCTTGCCCCGGAAGCTGAAGGAAGCCCTCTGGGCTCCCGATTTCGGACCCGCGGAGCCCCACGCTTCGGCCGGCGCGACGGTGATCGGGGCCCGCGAGTTCCTGATCGCGTTCAACGTGAACCTGGGCACGCCCGACGTGCAGATCGCCGAAAAGATCGCCCGCGCGATCCGGCACAGCAGCGGAGGCCTGCGGTTTTGCAAGGCCATGGGCGTGATGCTCTCCGATCGGCGCCTGGCCCAGGTCTCCATCAACATGGTCAATTTCAAGAAGACCCCGCTGCATCGCGTCGTGGAGATGATCAAGAGCGAGGCGGCGCGCTACGGAGTCCCGGTCGTCGGCAGCGAGATCGTGGGGCTCGTGCCCAACGACGCGCTCCTCTCCGCCGCCGACTTCTATCTTCGCCTGGAGGATTTCCACGTCTCGCAGGTCCTCGAGAACCGGCTAGCCGAGCCCGGAGGGGAGTGACCTTTTCGCCGGTGAGAAGCATCGACTCGAGTCCCCGAGCCTTGTTCGCCCGCGCCCGCGGCTGCCTGAGGAATTCGCCTCTTCCCCGCCTGCTCGTCTGGCTGCCTTCCCGATGCGCCTTCTCCGGGCCCGAGCTCCTGGGGCGCATCGAGCGGCTGAGCCGGGCCCTTTCCGGGGCCGGGCTTTCCGGCGGCCGCGTTCTCGCCGTTCTGTCCGATCCCCTCTCGGCCACCCTCGTCCTTCCCGCTCTCTGGAGCCTCGACTGCATCCCCTTTCTCGCCGACGGCCGCGCCACGCGCCCGGAAGTCGACGAGATGATTCGCCGCTTCCGGCCGGATCACCTCCTGGAGGACGCCGGCGGCGTCCCCTCCCTCCGGCCGCCTCCTCTGCGACTCCGGCCGCTGCCGGCAAGGCAGCCGAGACTTTCGCTTCCCCGGGAGACCGTCCTGGTCCGCACCACCTCGGGATCCACCGGCCCGCCGCGCGGCGTCGCCTTGAGCGCCTCCCAGATGCTCGCCGATGCCTCGAACATTCTGGCCTCGCTGCGGACCCCTCCGGAATGGTGGGGACTCGCGGCCGTGCCGCTGACCCATGCTTTCGGCTTCTCCACCCTGCTCTCCCCGCTGCTGTTCCACAGCCGTCCCGTCGTGATGCTGAGCCAGCCGACGCCGGATCAGTTCCGCGCGGCGCTCCGCGGGCGGCGCTCCTTCTTCTTCCCCGGGGTCCCCTATCTCTTCGACATGCTGGGGCGGGCCCGGATTCCCCGGCGCGATCTGCGGCGCTTAAAGCTCTGCGTCTCGGCGGGCGCCCCCCTTCCTCCGGAAACGGCCCTTCGGTTTCGGGCCTTGTCGGGATCGCCGGTCCGCAATTTCTATGGCACCAGCGAGTGCGGGGCGATCGCCTGCGAGCGCTCCCGGCGGGCGGCGGCTCCTCCCGGTTGCGCCGGGAGGCCGATGAAGGGGATCCGTCTGTCGCTGGAGAAGAGGAAGGGAGCCGAGGGCCGCCGCCCGGAATTCCCGCGGAGCGGCCGCGTCCTTGTGGAGGGAGAGTCCGTCGCCCTCGGGTACGTCGGGGCCGGCGCCCGCCTGCAGCTGTTCCGCGGCAGATTCGCGACGGGCGACCTGGGGAAGGTCGACTCGAGGAACCGGCTGCACCTCCTCGGCCGGCTCGATCGGCAGATCAACGTCAGCGGGCGGAAAGTCTGGCCCGCCGAGGTCGAGAGCCTCTTCCGCGAGAGACGGGAAATCCGGGAAGCGGTGGCGGTCGGGATTCCCGATGCGGCCCGCGGCGAGGTCGTCGCCGTCGCCGTGGAATCCGAAACCGAGGTGAGCGTGGCCTCTCTGTTGGGGCTCTGCCGGGCGAGACTCTCGTTGCACAAGATGCCGAAGAAGATCCAAGTCTTCCGGCGCCTTCCCCGAAACGCTCGCGGCAAGGCCGATACGGCTCGCATCCGCGAGCTTCTGACCCGGGCCCCTTCGCTGCCGGAGGTCCGTTGCACCTCGCCGGACGGCCTTGCTAAGATCCGCGCCGTCGCGCCCCTTCCAAGAAGATAAGGAACGGGAATGACCCGTGGAACCGCGGACCCCAGGGAGCCTCGCTCGTCTCGGGGCGGAGAAGCTGTCGAGAGCCGCTTCGCCGTGGTGATCCCGGCGTACGAGGCGGCCAACTCCATCGGCGACGTCGTCCGGCGGGCGCAATGCTTCCTGCCGCGCGTGGTGGTGGTGGACGACGGGTCGACCGATGCCACGGGATTGCGGGCGGAGGAGGCGGGAGCCCGGGTGCTTTCGCATCGCGCCAACCGGGGCAAAGGCGCCGCGCTGCGCACCGCCTTCCAGCGCCTGCACGAGGAGGCTCTGGAAGGGATCATCACGCTGGACGCCGACGGGCAGCACGATCCCGCCGATATCCCCCGGTTCGTCGAGACTTTCCGGCGGACCGGAGCCGACCTGATCGTCGGCTCGCGCGAAACGGCGTTTCCGCGGATGTCGCGCGGCCGGCGCTTCGGCAACCGGTTTTCCTCCTCGGCCCTCTTCTTCTTTTCGGGACTGAGGATCGCCGACTCCCAGAGCGGCTTCCGCTTCTACTCCGGCGCGTTTCTGAAGGGGGTTTCCTTGCGCGCCGAGGCCTACGACGCGGAGATGGAGCTCCTGCTGAAGGCGGCGGCCGGCGGCTACCGGGTGACTTCGCTGCCGCTCACCAACGTCATCGCCGACGGCCGGGCGGGCAGTCACTACCGGCCCTGGCTCGACACCTATCGCATCTGCGCGTGCGTCCTGCGCTACGCGCTGCGCCGCCGCCTGCTCGGCCGAAGATCCTGACCGGCTCCCCCCCGGCGAAGCCCGGAAATGAAAAGGGCGGGAATCGCTTCCCGCCCGATTCGCGATCCAATCCGCGAAGGCTCAGTGGCAGCACCCGCCCGCAGCAGCCCCCAACTCCTGCGCCGGCGTGGACAGGATTCTGAGTCCCGGGACGGCCACTGAAGTCGGGGTGGGAAGCTCGCCTACGGGCTGCCCGCCCTCCGGGAGCGGCACGCTCTTGCCGCCCGCGTACACGACGTGGCGTCCTTTGCGCGCGAACCAATCGGCCGTGGTCGCCGTCTGGTGCACCCTCTCGACGATCTGCCTCCACCCTACCCCGGTGTTATAGGCGCAGAATGAAATCTCGCCCATCTGGGTCGCGTAGGGGATGATGCACATCTCGGTGCGCCGGAAATCGTAGTTGAACAGATCCTGGAACCACATCCCGGCCACCATCATGATGCGCCAGTCGTATCGCGCCTTGTCCGCCAGCCGGAGCCGGCCGCCGTTGTGGCCGTCGATGATCTTCAGGAGCTGCCAGAAGCCCAGTCCTTCGGGCGCCTCCTCGACGTGGAAATTCCGCAGGACCGACAGCCCCACCTGGGTCACCGTCATCAGCCGGCTCCGGGAGGAGTCGTTGATCACCTTCAAGTCCTCGAGGAGACGATCGGTGTCGAGGAATTGGGGGATCGGCAGCACCTCGTGGGTGACTTGATTCACGAGCAGCATCGTCCCGATGCCGCAGTTGGGATGGCAGCCGCATTTCAGGGAGCCGAACTGCGCCTCGACGCCGTCGAGCGTGTCCTTGAGGTCGGAGAACGGCCCCGACGCCGAGAGGGGGTACCAGTCGCGCAACGGCTCGGTGATCCCGAGCTGCGCCTTCAGGTCGTGGGCCAGGTGCGACAGCGTGTAGCGCTGGCGGTGACGGTCCTCGTCCGCGATTTCGTCGTCGCGCCCCGTGAAGGAGACCGGCTGGAACGAGACGGCGTTGATCTTGTCGATGTTCTCGACGGCGAACTTGACGATGGGGCCCACCTGGTGGTTGTTGATCGTGTTCACCACCGTGACCACGAGCGTGACGTCGATGCCCGCCGCCTTGAGATTCTGCAGGGCCCGGAGCTTGACGTCGTAGAGGTTGCCCACCTTGCGGTGGGTGTTGTTCTCGTTCCCGACGCCGTCGAACTGAAGGTAGACGAGCCGCAGGCCGGCCTGCTTCGCCTTTCTCGCGAAATCCGGCTCCTGAGCGAAGCGGATTCCGTTGGAGGCGGCCTGGGTGGACTGGTACCCGAGCTTCTTGGCGTAGGCGACCGCGTCCAGGAAGTAGGGGGAGATGGTGGGCTCGCCCCCCGAGAACTGGACCGACAGCTGCCGGCGCGGCTTGATGCTGATGGCGTTGTCGAGGATCTCCTTGATGTCCTCCCAGGTCAGCTCGTGGACGTACCCCACCTGATTGGCATCCATGAAGCAGGGATTGCACATCATGTTGCATCGGTTGGTGAGATCGACGGTCAGGACGGCGCCCCGCCCGAATTTGATGGACGAGCTCCCATGATTGTGGAGATTGTCCTTCGCCATGACGAAATCCCGCCCCGGATAGAGTTTCTCCATGCGGCGCAGGAAATCGGCGTCCATCGCCATGATGTCTTCGAAATGGCCGTGCTTGGCGCAGTCCTTCTCCATGTAAATTCGGTTGTCCCGCTCGATGATGCGGGCCTTGATCTCTCCCGGCTTGCCCTGGATCAGGAGCTGCCAGTCCTCCCGGCCTTCCAGAATGGCGGCGCGCACCTCCAGGACGCACTTGGGGCACAGCGAGTCGGTCTCGCGAGGGAATCCGAGGGGCGGCCGGCTGCGCTCCTCGGTCTTGAGGAGCGGCGCGTGAGCCCAGCGGGGCTGGAGGCGGCCATAGGGGACGAGGCGGTTGGCGGTCTGGAACGTATGCCACGCCGCGTTGGCGAGATGACGCGTCGCGCCGCCCAGCGAGCTCCGCAGCGCCCGCGCGAAGGGGCTCGCCGGCCGGCGCGCCACTTTCACGAGAGGGCCCTCCGGACGAGAGGCCTCCACCGCCCGGGCAGGCTCAGCGGCCGTGCCCCGCTTTCTCTTCTCCTTCTGTTCCTGAAAGACCTTCTGTTCCTGAAAGACCGCGATCTCGCTCATGAATCCACTCCTTCTCAACCGCCTCCGGCAAGACTCCGAAGGACCGTTGCAGACGATTGGACCAGATCCGAACCACCTCTCCGTTCGACCCCCGGCCGGGCACGGAATCCGGAGCGGGGCACCCCGATTTCTAGACTTCTTCCGATCCCGGACGAGGAATCCAGCGCGCCGGGCCCACCCTTCCTTCGAGGGGCGGCGCCTCGGCCGGCTTTTCGGGCGATCTTCGCGCTGCTTCACGCCGCCTGCCGGCAGCCACCTCCGTCAAGCGGCGGCTGAACCGGGTCGAGGATCCATGCACCCGCGCCTGCTTGAAGGCGGTCGCGGTCGCGGGAAGGGCGACGAGGTGGAGCGGCAGGCTGGCGGCGGCGCAGAAGGCCGCGCGACGGCGCGCGCGCGGCTCGAAATGCCTCCAGCGATTGGTGATCACGTCGCGGTAGTAATTCCCCACGATGCCATAGACGTCCCGGATCATCGGGAAGAGCCGGGCCGATACACCCCCCGGAACCGACCGGCCCGCCCGCAGCGCCTCGAGGAAGGAAGATCGATCGGAGGCTTCCGCTTCCGTCCAGGCCCAGGCGATTCGCTGCAACGCATGCGCATCGCTTCCTCCGACGCAGCCGGTCGGGCGCCCCCGGTCCCCGAGGACCTCCGCGAGCTGCGCGGCCAGCGCATTGGGGGCTCGGCGCTGCGCGGCGTTCCGCGTTTCGATCAGGGGAAACCGCGAGGCCAGATCGATAATCTGTTCGACCGAGATCCTCTCCCGGGCCAGGGACGATCCGAGGTGGTTCAAGGCGGCGGGAATGCGCTCCCGCGCCAGATACGCCGACAGCTCCACGGCGTCGCCGCGAAGCCGCTGGATCTCCCGGTGGGCCGCTTCATCGATGCCGTAGACGCCGACGTGGAACCGGCACCCCGTGCGCGGATCCCGGACGCTGACCTCCTCGGAGATGAAGAAGTCGGCGAACTCGCCCTCCTTCTCCAGGAGCTCCAGGCAGCCGTCGATGGTGTCGTGATCGGTGAACGTGACCAAGTCCATCCCGCGGGCCTTGGCGCGCCGGTAGACCTCGACGGGCTCCGAGTAACAGTCCCTGGCTGAAAGGACCGACATCTTGAGAAGGCGGGAATGCCGCGTATGGACATGGAGATCGGTCCGGAGCGCCCTCCGTGGAGATGTCGATGCCAAGCCTTTTCCCCCAAACGGACCCATTTCGTCCGAAAAGAGACTAGTAATGTGCCCCGAGGTGCGCCGAGAAATTGGTGGAGGCGAGGTCGGCGACGGTGGCTTCTTCCAGAACCGCCTGAACGCGCGCCTGGGCCTTCTCCATCACCTGCTGAAGAAGCAGACGGGCGCGGCCGGTGAGCCGGGCGCGTGACTCCTCGCGCGCTGGCGTGAACAGGGGTCCCTGAAGCGCCTCGATAACCTCGCGAAGGGTAATCTGGCTCGCCGGCCGGGCCAGGAGGAATCCGCCCCGAAAGCCCCGCCGCGATCGCACGAGGCCGCTCCGGACCAGCCGCTGGAAGATCTTGGAAAGGAAGGTTTCCGGGATGCAGGTGGCGCGCGAGACCTCGCGGAGCAGCATCGATCGGTCGTTCCCGGCGCGGGCCAGGTAGGTCAACCCCTCGATCCCGTATTCGACTCCCCGGTTCAGGTGCATCTCGTCTCCCAAGGAGCATCCCGACCGCTTTCCGAAGGGGCGGTTCGGCCCGTAACTTTCGGAAGCGGCGATGTTTTTACCAGAAGCCCCGGCGCAAGTCAAGGCTCGGCTTCCCCGTCCTCCGCCGCGCGGGCCGGCGGGGCCTTGATTCCGTAAGCCCGAAGCTTTCGATAGAGATGGCTGCGCTCGACGCCGATGCGCTCCGCGGCCTTGGCGACGTTGCCGCCCGCTTCCTCGAGTTTCTTGGTGATGAACCGCTTCTCGAATTCCTCGCGGGCTTCCTTGAGAGTGTCGAATTCGTCGAGCCCCTGCCAGGGAACTCCCGGGCCCGCCGACCCCCGGCGCACGGCCGCCGGCAGATCGGCGAGGCCGATCGTCTCGGCCGACGTCATGATGACCATCCTCTCGAGGGTGTTCCTCAGCTCACGGACGTTCCCCGGCCATCCGTAGGCCATCAGCGCCTGCATCGCCTCGTGGGCGACGGCGCGCCGGCGACCGTACTCCTTGCCGAATTTCATCAGGAAGTGCCTGGCCAGAGCGGGGATATCCTCCCGCCGTTCCCTCAAAGGCGGGACTTTAAGAGGGATCACGTTCAAGCGGAAGTAAAGATCCTCCCGGAACTCACCCCGCAGGATTGCCTGGGTCAAATCCTTGTTGGTGGCGGCGATGACCCTGACGTCGACCTGCCGGCTGACGCTCCCCCCCACCGGCTCGAAGGTCTGTTCCTGCAGGACCCGGAGAACCTTGGACTGCGTCCGCAAGCTCATGTCGCCGATCTCGTCCAGGAGAATCGTCCCGCCGTCCGCCAGCTCGAACTTCCCGCGCTTGTTCTCCACGGCGCCCGTGAACGCCCCGCGGACGTGCCCGAACAGCTCCGATTCGATCAGATCCTCCGGAATGGCGGCGCAGTTCACCTCGATGAAGGGCTCGTCGCGCCGCAGGCTCAGGGAGTGGATCTGCCGTGCGACAAGCTCCTTTCCCGTGCCGTTTTCCCCGAGGATTAGCACCCGGCCGTTCGTCGGCGCGGCCAGGGCAATCTCTTCGCGGAGCCTCCGAATCGGCGCACTGTCGCCGACCAGCGTCTCATCGGTCGACAGCGCCTCCTTGAGGAGCCGGTTCTTCTCCTCCAAGCGCCTCTGAGTCAGAGCGTTGCGCAGGGTGAGGGTCACTTTTTCGAGGGACAGGGGCTTCTCGATGAAATCATAGGCACCGATGCGGGCCGCCTTGACGGCCGTTTCGATCGTCCCATGACCGGAAATCATCAGGACGGTCGGGGCGCCGGGGCGCGCGACGATCTCGCCGAGGATCTCCAGCCCGTCCCTTCCCGGAAGCCAGATGTCGAGAAAGACCGCCTGGTAGTCGTTCCGCGACACCATTTCCAGGCAGCGCTCCCCCGATTCGACCGAGTCGACTTGATACCCCTCGTCCTTCAGGATCCCGGAGAGGGAGGTCCGCACTCCTTCCTCGTCGTCCACGACCAGCACTCGCGCTCTCGGCATCGGTCATTCGCTCCGGCTCAAGCGGCCCGGCGCGTCCTCCTTTCGGGCGGGAAGCTCGACGATGAAGCGGGCCCCCCGCGGCTTCCGGCTCTCGGCGCGGATGTATCCGTGATGATCCGAGACGATTCGGTTCACGATCGCCAGCCCCAGCCCCGTCCCCTTCTTCTTGGTGGAAAAGTACGGCACGAACAGGCGATCGCGGTCCTCGGCCGGGATTCCGGGACCCTCGTCCGCGACCTCCACCCGCAGTGCCTCGACGTCCGGAAAGTAGGCGGTCGTGAGCGTGATCGTTCCCGCCCCCCCCATGGCGTCCCGGGCGTTGTCGATCAGGTTGACGAAGACGCGCCGGATCTGCTCCGGGTCCAGGAGCACCCTCGGCAGGCGCGGATCATACCGCTTCTCGAAGTGGAGCTTGCCGTCCATCCCGTCGTAGAGCGACACGGTGCCGTCGAGAAGCTGGTTGAGATCGCAGGGAACCGGACTCAGCGCCGGAAGCCGGGCAAAGCGGGAGAACTCGTCCACCAGGGTCTTCAGCGTCGCCACTTCGCGGATGATCGTCTGCGTCCCCTGCTCGAGCACCTCCGGGAGCTCGGGGCTCGATTCATGGAAGTTCTTGAGGATGCGCTGGGCGGACAGCTGGATGGGCGTCAGCGGATTCTTGATCTCGTGAGCCAGCCGGCGGGCCACCTCCCGCCATGCTGCCACCCGCTGGGCCCGCATCAGCGGCGTCAGGTCCTCCAGCACGATCAGCAGCCCCGGCGCCCCGCCCCGGCCGTCCGGCAGCGCCGTGATCGACACGGCGAGCGTCAGCGACATTCCTTCGACGTTCAAGGTGATTTCCCGGGCGGGGGTGAGGTCCGGCGCGCGGCGGCTGTTCTCCACCGCTTCGGCGATCTCCTTCAGGGCGGGTCGCGCGAGGAGCTCGCCGTAGGGCCTTCCCACAGGATCGGCCCGGCTGTCGAGGGCCAGGATCCGGAACGCGGCGCGGTTCAGGGTCGTGACCCGCCCCTCGGCGTCGAGGGAGATGACCCCCGTGGTGATGCTCTGCAGCAGGGCCTCGATGTACCGGCGTCTCTCCTCGATCTCCTGGTTGCTCCGGAGCAGCTCGCGATTCGAGCGCTCGATGGTCTCCTTGCCCGCCTTCAGCTCGTGGGTCATCCGATTGAACGACTCGGCGAGGATCCCCAGCTCGTCCCGCGTCCGGACGTGCACGCGAAAATCGAGATTGCCCGACGAGATCTCGCGCGTCCCCTGGGCCAGCATCCCGATCGGCTCGGTCACGCCCCGCGCCAGGTAGAGCCCGATCCAGGTCACGGAGAACAGGACCAGCAACGTGATGAAGGCGAAGGCGAAGATGTACACGTTCTTGATCGAGCCTCTCTGGGCCTTGTCCTGCCGGTAGCGCTCGTTATAGGCGTTGATCCGAGCGGTCAGGGCCGTGAAATCCTTGGGGATGTAGTATCCGGCCACGACCACGGCGATCGGCTTGCCCGAAACGTCCCGGGCCGGCTCGCCGCAGCGCACCACCAGCCCGCTTCCGAGATGGGAAATCCACTGGAAAGGCTCCCCCGAAAACCCCCGGGCCAGCACCGGCTGGGGGATGCCCTCCAAGTCGCCCGGCCGCGGCACGGAGGGATCCACGAGGCTCAGCGGAAGGTCCTCGTCCTTGCGGTAGAGGCTCACCAGATCGACTTTCTCCTCGCGCAGCCGCTCCCGCAGCGCCTGTCCGATCTCCTCCCGCCGGCCGGGGTCGAGAAGCCGGCCGCTTTCCATCCGGTCACGAATCCGGCGCGCCGAGACGGATCCGCGCTCCTTGTAATCGGCATAGAAGGCGTCGACGACCTCCTGAGAGCTCGCGGCGATCCGATCGACGGGCGTGGAGAACCAGCGATCGACGCTCCCCTGGATCGCATGCAGCGCCGCCCAGAAGATGATCCCCGAGGGGACGAACCAGAGGGCCAGCATCGTGAAGACCAGCTTCGTCTTGAAACGCGACCCCAGGATGTTGCGCCGCCGCTCGATGAGGACCTTGATCAAGTTCCTCATTAGCAGGCTGAGAAGGGTCAGAATCAGGATGACGTTGGTGATGCCGAGGAAGGAGAGGAGTACCGAGCTGGTGATGTAGGGCCAGGAGAAATCCCTGGCCCGGCGCGCCAGAAGATAGCCGGCCAGGAACAGGATGACCAGAATCCCCAGGGCCAGCAGAATCAGCCGATCGACTCGGACCCGTCGGGGACGGTGGCTACCGGCCGGCATCATGCACGTCGGGGGCCGCGGGGGCGAGCGGAACTCTCGCCCAAGGGGTGTCCCGATCCCAGGGAATGAAGAACAGGACGAAGCGGGGCGGGAAGTCCGATTTTACACGGACGGCGAACTCCCCGGGAGGCGTGAAGCCGGACACCGGCCCCAGCACGATTCCATGGATCTCCGTCATCCACCGGCGCATCTCCGCCGGCTTGTCCGTCGTGGAGCTTCTCTCCACCTGCGCGTCGACGCTGAGCAGGAGATTGTACTGGCGGGAGAGACTGTCGTAACGCGTCGAGGCAAGGACGCGGCGCTGCACCGTCCGATCGTCCATCCAGAAGCGGCGGCGCCGCACCACTTCAATGCGGTAATCGAGAACCACCTCGAGGCCGGAATCGATCTTCCCGAGAGTCTCCGCGTCGAACGCCGATTCGAGCCGGAACGAGGCGACGTATTGTCCGTCCGAGCGCTCCACGGCCAGCCCGACGATCGCGGGAGGGCGCGCATCGGGCTGCGGCAGCGCCTCCCCGGCCGGCGCGGGCGGCGCCAGGGAGAGGACGAGAAAGAGGGCTGCTGAACCGTTCCGGGGCATTCTCCGCGCCTGGGAGGCGGATCGCCAATCCGGCGCGCCGCCTGCCGGGCCAGTTTAGAAGAAGCGGTCGCGGAATGACAAGCTGCCGCGCGGATTGGCGGCGGCCGAGGGCGGCGGGGCGGAAATCAGGCCGAGACGGGTTGGCCGGGGAGAACGCCGGCCTTCTGATCCTCGAATCTCCGGAGCAGGTGCACGGGAAGGAACTCCCTGCCGGAGCCGAGAGTCCAGGCCTCGGGAGCCCGAAGAATCCTCTCCACCAGGGCTCCGTGAAGCCGGTGGCCCCCCTTGAAGGCGACGATATGCCCCCGGAGCGGATGTCCCAGAAGGGCCAAATCGCCCATCAGGTCGAGAATCTTGTGCCGGACGCATTCGTCTTCGAAACGCAGGGATCCGAACACAAACCCGTCGTCTCCGATGACCACGGCATTGTCCGGGCTCCCCCCGAGCGCGAGCCCTTCGCGGCGCATCGCTTCCACGTCGCGGTGAAGGCAGAAGGTCCGGGCCGGCGCGATCTCCTCGACGAAATTCTGGGCCGTCAGACGGATCTCTTTTTCCTGGTATCCGATCGAGGTGCCGGGAAAATCGATGGCATAAGTGGCCCGAAAATCGTTCGAGGGAAAAACGGCGATTCTCTTTTCGCCCTCGCTCACGAAGAGCGGGCGGTGAATGGTCAGGAAACGCCGCTCGGTTCTCTGCCGGAGCACTTCGGCTTCCAGGATCGCGGCGACGAACGGAGCCGAGCTCCCGTCGGCGATCGGCACTTCAGGGCCGTCCACTTCGATGCGCGCGTTGTCGATTCCCAGCCCGGTGAGAGCGGCGAGGAGATGCTCCACGGTGCCAATCCGGATGCCGTTCCGGGCCAGCGTCGTTGAAAGGCGGGTCGTCTCCAGAAATTCCCGGCGGGCCGGTATTTCGTATCGATCCTGATCCGTGCGCACGAAGACGAGACCGCTGTCGGGCGAAGCAGGCAGCGCCCGCATCCTCACCGTCCGTCCGGTGTGAAGGCCCGGGCCTTCGAGGACGATTTCGCGTTTCAAGGTTTTTTGATCGAACATCCGCTTCCCCCGAGCCTGGCGCGTTTCGAGTCCCGGTTCGGCTAAGAGCAGTCTCTATGCCAGGCCGGGAAGAAGCCAAATTTGCTTGTCTATCATTATGTTAATAAATTAGTTACATGAATCAACCCGACTGAGAGTGGCTTACTCCATGGAAGCCGGAGTCTCATTCCTGCCACAAATGCTGTGGTGTTTGTGCACATCGCCGGGAGGAAACCTCGCGTGAAGCTTCCTCGCCTGGAGGTGGAATCGGTTAAGCCGGTCTGGTACGATTCCGCGAAGCAAAAAGGACTCCGTCCCGACCAGCCGCCTCGATCTCGCCAGGAGTGTCCTAGAGCATGAAAGCGTGGGTGCGAGCCAGTTTCTTGCCGATCCTCGTGGCGCTCTTCGCGGGTTCGGCGGCCCTTTCTGGGGAAGGGTCTCCGCCGCCCCCCCAGCCCGGATCGGACCTCTCCCAGACCCAGCCCGCCGAGCCGGAAGGGGAGCTGGTTTTCGAGCCCGCGCCCGAGCCGGCCATCCCCAACGAATATGTGATGGGAATCGGTTATCTGGGCGGATTCCGGGACGCCTGGGGAACCGAGAAGCTGTTCGACCCGATTAACGCGCGCCTCTTTCTGGCTCTTCAGGACGGCGCCGATCGAAAAGACCTGGCGCGCGTTGGGGTGCCGGATCTCGACCTGGCGCTGCAGGATCTGATTGCCGGCAGGATGGTTCGGGAATCCTCGAGCGGCCTCCGCCCCGCTTTCCCGCTAATTCGCGAGGCGGCCCGCGAAACCTTCGGCGCGGCGGTCCAATCGGCGGCGAAGGGAGCTTACGTTTCGCTGCGGCCTTCTTTGAAGAAAATCCGCAAGGCCGCCGAAAAGGAGAAAGTCGTTCCCTGGCTTTACACTCTCCTCTGGTCGGAAATGCTTGAGTCCCGCGCCGCCGAAGCGTCGCTCGCCGAGACGGGAGCGTTGAAAGCGCAGCGCCTGCGGGACGAGGGTTACCTTTGGATCCTGATTCCCGGAGACCCATACTCCACCGGCGTAGATCGGTACAGCTCGGGAAGCGAGACGCTCCATTACCTCTGGACCGCCACCTCCTACCTCAATCCCGTGGTCGAGGAATTTTCCACCCGGCGCGAGATTCTGGATCGTGCCTTGAGCCAGCGTCCCTGGGAGAAGGAGGGGACCGCCGAGGCGCTCACGGAGCTCGGCGTCCTGGATGCGCAGAAGCGGGTGCGCGTTCCGGTACTGCGCAAAGACAGCAAGCTTCTCGCGGAGCTCCGCCAGGCCTCGCGACGGTACGCGAAGAAGGTCCTCGACCTCCTCGATCCGGATGCGGCGGCGCGGCTGCTCGGCGCGTCGAGGGATGAGGCGATCGCCGCCGAGTTCTCGGCAGTGGGCTTTCGGTTCATGGAGAAAGCGGTGCAAGACGGCTTCCTGAAGCGGCCGGCATACCTCTTCCAGGCCGACTCCTCCGAGGAGGGTCTCGTCGAGGCGCTGGTGATCACGGAAAACGAGCAAAACGACCCCCTCGAGCGAGCTTACTACCTTTACGATCGGGAGGACTTCGAGGGAGCTATCGGGCAGGCCGACCAGGCGCTGAAACTCCGGCCCGGAGATCCGGAGACGCTGTTTCGCAAGGGAATCTCCTACATGAAGCTCCGAAAGTACGCGGAGGCGCTCCGGAACTTCGAGCAGGCGGCGTCGCGTCCGGCCCGAACGGAGGATGTTTGGCGCGGCTGGACCCTCGTCCGAATCGGCAACGTCCTCGACATGATGGGGCGCCGGGAGGAAGCCTTGAAACGTTACGAAGAGGCCTTGAAGTACGCCGACGTGGGAGGCTCCCGTGACGCGGCGCGTGCCTGGCTCGAAAACACTTATCACGACTGACGCTCCGATCCCGCCGGCCTCCCCTTTCTCCGTCAATCGATTGACTTGATGGCTTTCCACGTGGTACCTTTCGCCGCCATTCGTCACCGGGGTCGCACCGTGCCCCCACCGGGTCGAAAAAAGTCCGAGACCTCCCACTCAACGCCGCTTCCTGACGCGCCCGCCCCGAGGCGGAAGGTCAAGCAGAGGAGCGGGAATCCTCTCGATCGGGCGGAGCGTCTCTTCGGGCTCGGCCGCTACGCCGCCGCCATCGAGGCCTGGAAGAGAATCATCCGGGAGGGCGACGCCCCGGCCGGCGCCCTCTGGATCCGGATCGGAAACGCCCACGAGCTCATGGCGAATCTGCCCAAGGCCCGCGCGGCCTACCGCCGCGCCGCGTCGCTCCAGCCCGAGGATCCTCACGCCTGGTTCAACCTCGGCAACGCGCACGCCAAGGGGAAGAGCCTGCGGCGCGCCCTGCCTCACTACCGGCGGGCCTTGGCGCTCGATCCGGGAATGCAGGCGGCCTGGAACAATCTCGGCAATGCGCACGAGCGGACCGGCAATTTGGGCGAGGCGACACGCTGCTATCGGCGGGCGGCGGAATCGACCGATCCGATGTATCAATCGCTTTATAACTACGGCAACATGCTGTCGCACTCCGGGGCGCTCGCAGAAGCTCTGCGCGCCTATCGCCGCTCGATCGGTCTCTGCCGGGACGATGAGCGCGTTTGGTATAATGCCGGCTGTGCGTGCTCAAGACTCGGCCGGCATCCCGACGCGGTGCGTTGTTTCGAGACGGCGGTGGAGCTCGACCCGAGGGATTCCGCGGCCTGGTACAACCTCGGGAATTCCTTTGCCGCGCTCAGAAGATCCCCCGAGGCTCGCCGCGCCTATCGTCGCGCCTTGCAGCTGGATGGGCAGGATTTTGAAGCCTGGAACAATCTGGGAAACGCCTACGCCGACGATGGCGGCTCTTGGCGGGCCGCTCAGTGCTACCTTCGATGCCTCCGGATCAATCCCCGCTACGCGCCGGCCTGGAACAATCTTGGGAACGCCTATCGACTCCGGGGCCGCCGCCGGGAGGCGCTGCGCTGCTATCGCAAGGCTCTCGCCGCTCGGGCGCGGTCGCGGCTTCCCGGCCTCCCGGACCGGACGACGATGTTGTCGGTCCTGGACGGGATTCGCCATACCCTGCTCTCCCTCCCGGGAGAGGGAGCGCGCGACCGCCGTCCCCCTCGGGACTCACGCTCTCCGAGATCCCGCTCGCGCGTCTCGTCTTCCTTTTGAGCATCTTCCCGCCAATCTTGAGAACCGAGGAGGGACCCGATGTCACCGCCGACCCGCAGCGGGACGGAGACTGAGCTCGCCCGCATCCTGAAGGAGAGAGTCGAACAGTTCCGCGCCGGCGTCGACGCGCTCAGCCAAGAGCTCCTGCAGCCTTTTCCGGCGTTTCCGCTGTCGGACATCGCCCCGCAGAGCGAGACGGCCGATTCCGGCTTCCTGGCGGAGTCGGTCCGTTCCCTGGCCGGCTCGGAAGACCAGATCGCCCTGCTGGATCACCTCCTCGAGGGGGCTTCCCGCTGCTTCTCGCGCGTCTGTCTCTTCATCGTCCAGGAGGATGCGGCCCGCGGGTGGAGCTCGGTGGGACTTCCCGAGGCCGAGAGCGGGGATCCGGCGAAGAGCCTCTCGGTCGATCTGCGCGAAGAGTCGATCCTTCTCGAGGCGGTGGAATCCCGTTCCGCGGTGCGGCGCGGGGTGGCCGACGGGAGAATTCGATTTCTCCCTTCTCCGCGACCGGGCGATCGTCTTCCCGAAATGGCGATGGCGGCGCCGATCCTGGTGCGGGACCATGTCGCGGCCGTGCTCTATGCGGATGACGGCGGCGACAGGCGCCGAGCCCGCGACGCGGGCTCCGTCGAGGTGCTCACCAGCGTGACGTCCCTGGTGGCCAACCATCTGGCCGTCCTGTCGCATCCCGACGAGGCAGCCGAGGAAGAGATCGAATCGCCCACGACTCTGGAAGTGCGCGTTCCAGCGGGCGAGGAGGGGGGGAGCTTCGTCGCGGACGCCGGCGGGTTCGCGGATCCGTTCGAAGAGGACCTTGCTCCGCCCGGGCCGGGCGCCGGCCGTCCCGACGTGCCTGAGGAGGAGAAGGCGCTCCACGAAGACGCGCGCCGGTTCGCCCGGCTGTTGATTTCCGAGCTGCTGCTCTACAACGAGGATCTCGTCCTCCTGGGGCGTAAGCGCCGAGACCTCTACGCGCGCCTGAGGGAGGACATCGATCGGAGCCGGCTGGCTTACGAGCAGCGCGTTCCCCGCAGCGTCTCCGCCAAGGCCGATTATTTCCGCGAGGAGCTGGTCCGGACTCTCGCCGGAGGCGATCCGACCGCTCTGGGTCCCGAGATGGCGGGCTAGCCGGTAATTTCCGAAGGAGGGCGTGCCGTGAAGAAGCCGAAGAAGAAAAAGGAAAAGACCGAGGCGACGCAACCCGCTTCGAAGGAGCTGATGGAGCGGAGAAAGAACTATCTGAAACAGCTCCAGGAGCGGCGGGCCCGCGAGAAAGAGGAGTTAAGCCGCATGCTGGGCAAGAAATCGAGCAGCCACCGCTATCCCGGGGGCGGCTTCAAGAAGGACACTTTCTCTCCCGGGCACAGCGGCAACAAGTGATCGATTCCCGGCTCAACGGGATCCATTCGCCCGGAACAGCGTCTTGGCGGTGGCGGAGTTTCCCTCCGCATCGTGGGCCCGCACCACGAAGGCGTATTCCCCTGGGCTGAGGGCGGAGATCTCGACGCGATAATCCTCGCGGCTCGAGTCGGTGATCCCGTCGACGGGATTGATCGCCTTCCACTCCGCCGCGTTCAGGGAATACTCCACGATTCCAAGCATCGAGAACGAGTCCTCCACGCCGAACTCCAGCTTGGCCGTCGATCCCGCCACGGAGGCCTTGATCGGCGTGACCCGCGGAGGGTTGTTGTCGATGTCGAACGGCTCGCTGAGCCTTTCGGAGGAAAGGGCTGCCCCGTCCGGATTGGACGGAGAATCGTCCGCGACGACGCGCACGAGGTAGGTCCCGTCCGACATGGACGTCGCGTCCCAGCTGAAGAAGGGATCCGTGAGATCCTTTTCCATCAGCTTCCACTCCTTCTCGTCGACGCCGCGATAGTAGACCGAGTACTGGAGATCGTCGCCGTTGGGATCCTGGGAATTCCACTGGACCGCCCGCCCGTCCTTGTCGTTTTGCGGCCGGGGCTGCTGGGGGGGGCGCCTGGCCGGGTGCTCGCGGTCGGCGCCGCGTCCAGCCCCCCCCGCTCCCTCCGAAGGAGCTGCCGCCGTGGCGTTGTTTCGATTGGGCCGCTGAAACACGACTCCCGGGGACTGCACTTCGACCGACTTGAGCTCCGGAGGAAGGTTGCGCTGCAGGAAATTCAGCGTGACCTCGCCGAGCCGGGGGGCCGCCTTGCCGTCCGAGCTCTTCAGGGTGGCCCGCCATTGGACGTAGCGGGCTCGCGGGCGGTCGATCAGCGTCTCGGGGTTGCGGGCGGCGGGCGACCAGTCGGACCAAGTGGCGTCGGGATCCGAGGTGTTTCCCGTGCGGACCTGGAGGGCAATCGAGGAGCCCGCCGGTGTCTCCCCTTTCCAGGCGATTCTTCCCCAGCTCGAGAAGACCTTCGCGTCGAAGGGGACGGTGACGAACGTCCCTTCCGAGGCGATTCTCGCGCCCAGACGGTACAGCGCGCCGAGATTGTTGCAGGCGACCAGGAAAGAACCGCCCGGCTCGGGAAGGAGCGCGCTGACCTGGGCCGATTCGGCCTTCCCCAGCAACGTGGCCTCGCCCCGTCCGGGATCGACCCGATAGATCCTCCCGTCCGTTCCCGCTCCCGCGATCAAAGTGCCGTCCCGGTCCACCGCCAGGGAAAGAATCAGGTCGCCCATGCCGGTCCAGATTTCGCGCGTGTAGCCATCGGGCTCGACGAGGACAATCCTCGACTCGACGGCCGCCATCGAGGGGGGCGCCGGGGCCGCCGGCTGCGGCGTGGGAGGCGGCTGCGGCGGCTCCGGCGGGGGCTGCCCGGGAGCCCGTTCCTCCTCCGCCGGCGACGGGCGTGGCGACGCAGGGGGAGGCGAAGTCCGCGCCGCCGCCCCCCGGCCCGCCGTCTGACCCGCGGCGGCGAAGTAGATCGTGCCGCGGGGATTTGCGGCCAGCGCGGTGACCTCGCCGAGCGGGGAGTTCGCCAGAACGGTACTCTTTCCAGACCGATCGATCCGAAGAACGAGCCCTTTGCCGTCCGTTCCGGCGATCAGCCCGCCTCCGGAGGCCGGGATGAGAATTCGCACGTGGGTTTCGTCGGTGTCGAGGAAAACTTCCCCCTTGCCGGAAGGCGATACCCGATAGATCCTTCCCTCCGTCCCGGTGGCGGCGTAGAGATCGCCGCCTTGGTCGAACGCCAGCGACCAGATGTAGGTCTCCCCGGGAGCGAAGAAGTCGCTGGCCTTGCCAGAGGGACTGACGCGATAGATCTTGCCCCGGGGTGAGGTCCCCACGTAGAGGTTGTCTTTCGAGTCCACCGCGAGGGCGTGGACTTCGAGCTCCGGCGTGTCGAGGAAAAGCGACAGCTTGCCGCCCTTCTCCAGCCGGTAGACCTTTCCCTCGCTCCCTCCTCCCGCGTAGATGTTGCCGCGGGAATCCCGGGCCAGCGCCCACAGGTAGGGATCGGCCGACTGAGCCAGACTCTCCAGCGCCGGCCCGAGAGTCAGGGATCCGTCGTTCAGGAGCGACACACCCTTGAGATCCCCCTGCTCTCTCTCGCCGCGCGTCCGGTGTCTCCAGGTCTGGGAGGAAGCTGCCCAGATCGGCGCCGCGAGCGCCAGCGCCGCGAGCGCCACGAACCCGTATCGAGCCATGCCTCGATGCATCACTCCTCCGCGGTGACGGACGTCAGCGCACCTGGACGCTCATCCGGCGGCCGCCGGTGAGGACGAAGTCGGTCTTCTGCGAGTCTTCGAGCAGGGGGAGATCGGGATAGGGATACTCCTCGGCCGCGTAACGGCTGCTGCCGAGCGTGAACATCACGGAAAGGGGCAGCGAGGGGAGCGCCTCGCCCTGCACCACCGCCCCCAGGCTGCGCCGTGCCAATTGAAGATAGACTTTTTCGTCGGACCGGAGTCCGTTGAGGAAACGGATGACGTCGTCGACGTCCTCAGCCCCGGTGAATCGGCGCTGCAGGAGATTTCCCTCGATCTGGTTGAGGTTCCGCGCGCTGGACACGGTGAGGAGGAGGGGCCCTTTGGGAGTGTCGGGGGGCACTCGCACGCGGAATCTCCGGAGGAACGGCTCCGCCCGGTAGGGCTGGATGGAGACGCTTACCGTGAGGTCCTCCCCCGCCCTCGCGGTGGCCGGTGTCACGGAAACCTCCCCGATTCGCGCCATCCGGGCCTGTGGAATCGATTCGGCCCGCATCGCCAGCGATTTGACCCGCACCTCGCTGAAGCGGTTCCCGTAAACGGCGTTGAAGATCGTCGCCACGTCGCGCGCCACGTCGGCGGGAGTCCCGGACTGCGGTCCGCCCTGATTGGCATCCACCGCGGCATAGACCACCGGGGGGTGCCCTTCCAGATCGATGCGGAGCTCGGTGCGCAGCGTCTCCTCGGCGGAGTACTCCACGATCCGCTGCAGGCTGGCCTGAACGGCGATCCCCAGAAGCAGCGGCGTGAGGATGCGGTTCTCCACCACTTCGTAGTTCATCCGCCTCTCCCCTTCGGGCGAGGCGTGCACGATGCTGACGGGAAGCATCCGGGGAGCCGGGCCGATCTCTCCCTCGATGCCCGTGAGACGATCCCCTTTGAGCGTGCCGATGGTGCTGGTGGCGTTGGAAATCTTGAACGATCCCATGGCGGAGGGATAGGTGACGACGATTTCGGCCCGGAGCATCGGGTAGTCGACGGGTCCGGTGCCGAAGAAGGGATGCCCGAAGGCCCAGATCCGGTTGCCCTCGACGTGGGTCAGGGTTCCCGTCGCCGCGATGCTGAGGTCACCCGAGATCAGCGCCACCGCCAGCGGGACCCCCGGCTCGATCGGGTATTCGCCGCCTGCACTCCCCCCTCCCCCGCCTTGCACCGGCTCGAAGCCGCGGGCGCGGAAGAGAGGCGTCGCCATCCGGATCACCGATTCGGGGAAGCCGGAGAAAACGAGAGGCGTGCCGATGCGGCGCATCGCCGCGCCGGCCTCCGGAAGGTCGGAGGAGTCCCCGGACGCGGCGGCCGGGGGGGCGGTCCATTCCGCCAGCAGCGCGCCCGCGCTCGTCGGGCTCGCCGTGGAGCGCGCCGGCGTCTTTCCGGGGACTTTCAGCATGTCCGCGATCGGGGTGATGCCGGCGATCGCCTCCTTCTCGAAAGCCCCCAGCCGGTACGAGATCGCTCCGACGAGCTTCCCGTCGAGCATCACGGGACTCCCGCTCATGCCGGCGATCACTCCGGTGCGCTCCACGTTCTTCCCGTGAAGCCTCGAGACGATCATGTCCTGGCCGGGTCCGATGGCGTTCTTCAGAATCCCGAGAAACTCGACCTCGAACTCTTCCGGAACGTGGCCCTGGAACACGGTGCGGCCGACTCCCGTCATGCCGGGCCGAATCTGCTCGGGGGGATAGAACGAGCCGTCGGCCGAGCCGCGCGGCGCCGCCCCCACGAGGCTGCACAGGATTGCGGCCGCCGCGGCCAGAGCGATTCTTGACCGCCGTCTGCGCGTCATGCGTCGTCTATTCCTTTTCCTGGTTTTTGAAGCTGCGCTTGATCGATTCGACGATGAAGTTCTGCATGGAGGGTTTCTGCCTCTTGACCGCCTCGTAGACCAGGCAAGGCAGCTTCAAGGAGATCTGCACTCCGTCCTCCGTCAGAGAATCGAGCCACTTGACGAATCGATCCCAGTGGTCCCAATGGAGCGGCTCGACGGCGCCTTTCCCGTAGAGCTCGATGAGCGCGACCTCGTCCTTGAGCTTGAAGATCACGCTTTCAGAATCGTACTCCCTGAAATCGGAGTAAGCAAAAAACTTCACTTCCCCCGCCGTCTGCTCCTTCCCCTTTACGGAGATTTCCGGCTGCTTGTTGCAGCGCATGATGATCGAATCGCTCTTGGATTTGAAGTGAAACGCCAGGATGGGATCGGTCGTCCGATCGTTGTCGGTGGGGGTTTTCAGCGCCCGATAGACCCGCCTGGCGATCGCCCCGTTCGTCGTATAGACGTCCCTCGCCATCTATATTAACCTCCACCAAAAGACATAGCGGACTTCACGGCGCGGGAATATTAGAGATTCTCGCCGCCCGATGTCAAGAACGCTCCGGCGGTGACGCGCCGCAGGGTCGCGCGCGCCGCCCGCGGCCCGCTTTCCCGCCCAGACGCACTTCGCTGCTTCTTTTTCCTTGCTGGATCGATGGTTTCGCGGTATTAGGAAAACCAACGGGCTGTTTTCACCGAAAGGCACGTCCAACAAGGCTTTTGGAGGAATCGATGAACCGGGCCGGCCGGTGGGTGGGGATCTCTTTGCTCGGGGTGGGCGTGGCGGGGGCCGCTCTCGCCGGGGTGCCCATCGCCACAAGCGACGATTATTCCAAGATCCTGCGGGAGTTGCGCCCGGATTATGCGCGTTACGTGGGGAAGATTCGGGTCGGTGAGACTCGCTTCCATCCCACGAACCTCTACATGGGCCTGGTTCGCAACGGCGGCCGGGACCCCAACCGGCTTGCGGACGCCCCCGCCCTGGGGCGGGGAGTCCGCAACGACATCATCGTTTACGCCGATTCCCGCGAAGCGGGACGAAGCCTGGGCTGGGCCATGCTCTTGATCGATCACGAATACTTCCACGCCCGTCACCTGGCGCGCGGCGACCGGACCCCGGTGCCCTCGTTCGGCGATCCCGAGATTGATCGCCATTACTACGAAGCGGTGGCCTGGGGCTACAACCTCGCCCAGGCGGACGAGGACCAGTATCCGACCCTGACCCACGCCGACTACCTGGAAGCCTTCCGCAACTACTCGATGCACTTCGAGGCTTTCCGCGACTACGTCCTGCGCCACGACCGGACCGCCTGGGCCCATTACCGGCGGTTCCTCCCCGATCCCGTCGTCCGGGAGCCGCTCATCCTCGCGCAGAAATAGGCTTCCCGTCGCTAGATCCTCCCTGCCGACCGCCGCTCCCTCCGCGTTCTGATCCGGCTCGGGTTTCCCCGTCACCGTCATTCCCTTGCGCCGCGTTTACAAGCCGGCCGGAACGGGATATTTTGGGTCGCCCGGCTCCGTTCGCCGGGCAGAAAGGACCCGCGATGACTTCCTTGGAAATCTCCATCCGCCTTTGCCTGGCGGCGGTCCTGGTGATGGGCAACGCGTTTTTCGTGGCGGCCGAGTTCGCCATCGTTCGAGTCCGTCCGACCCGCATCCGGCACCTGGAGCAATCGGGCGATCACCGGGCGCGCATCGCGGCCGGCATCCTCCATCACCTGGATGAGTACCTTTCCGCCTGCCAGCTGGGGATCACGATCGTGAGCCTCGGACTCGGGTGGATCGGCAAGGACGCCTTCGCTCCCCTTTTCGCCGCCCTCTTCTCCCTGATGGGAATCGCTCCCGTGTGGGTTCGCTCGGCATCGATGACCTCCGCCTTCGCCCTGATCACCGTGGTCCACATCATTCTGGGCGAGCTGGTGCCGAAGTCGGCGGCGATCCGCCGCCCGGGGCGAAGCGCCCTCCGAATCGCTCTTCCGCTGCGGCTTTTCTACGTCATCTTCTACCCCATCCTCTTCCTGATGAACCGGCTCTCCATGCTCTCGTTGCGCGTCCTCGGGATCAAGCCCGGCGAGCGGGAGATCCGGCAGACCGAGGAGGAGCTGAGGATGGTCCTCACCGAGTCGACGCATCACGGGATCCTCTCGCCCGCCGAGATGGAGATCATGCACCGGGCCACCCGCTTCTCCGATCGGCGGGCGCAGGACGTGATGGTCTCCCGGGCGCGGACGGTCGTCTGGGACTCCCGCCGCCCCGTGGAGGAGAACCTGATGCGCGCCCGCAAATCGGGCCACACCCGCTACCCCGTGGCTGACGCCGAGGGGAAGCGGTTCGTGGGAGTCATCAACATCAAGGACCTCGCCTGGCTGACCGAGGCCGAGTGGGTGAAGCTGGATCTCGATCGCTTCCTGCGCGCCATCGTGACCGTGTCTCCCAGGGACCCGATCGATGCGGTCATCCGCGAGATGCGCCGGCGGCGGATCCATATCGCCGCCGTGGAAGACCAGGGCCAAGCCATCGGCATCCTGACGATGGAGGACATCATCGAGGAGATCTTCGGCGAGATTCAGGACGAGTTCGAGCCGAGCCCCTCGCCCGCCTGAAGCGGCGGCTCGCCAGGAGCCGCTTGCCCGCCGCGGCACGTTTTGTTTAGGATGGCAGCTTCCAAGACGTTTCGGCCGGACGACGCTTCCGCCGGCCTGAAGGAGGAATCGATGCTCGAAATCCGCGCCGCCGAGGCGCCGGCGGACGTCGCCATCATCGGCGGAGGACCCGCGGGATCGACCGCCGCGGCGCTTCTCGCTTCCGCCGGCCGGCGCGTCGTCCTTTTCGAGAAGGAGAAGTTTCCCCGGTTCCACATCGGGGAATCGCTTCTTCCCTTCAGCACCGACCTGGTCAGGCGCCTCGGGATCGAGACGAAGCTCCAGGCGGAGCAGGTGAAGAAATGGGGCGCGCGGCTGATCTCAAGCGACGGCGCCGTGACCCGGTACATCTGCTTCGAGGAAGGGCTCGTTCCCGGCTACCCCAGCGCTTATCAGGTCCTCCGCTCGCGCTTCGACGAAATGCTCCTGCAGAACGCCGCGGATCGAGGGGCCGAGATCCACCAGGGCGTTTCGGTCGTGGAGGCGACCGCCTCGTCCCGGAGCGGGTGCGAGCTGACGGTGCGCGACGCGGCAGGAAATCTCAGCCGGCATCGGGCGCGGTTTCTTCTCGATGCGAGCGGCCGGGATGCCTTCCTCGCGTCCCGCAAGGGGCTTCGCCGGATGACGCCTCATCTTCGCAAGGCGGCCGTCTTCGCTCATTACGAAGGGGTCGCCCGGGATGAAGGACGCGCCGCCGGGGACATCATCCTGGTCATCCTCAAGGACGCCTGGTTCTGGATGATCCCCCTCGCGGGCGGCCGGACGAGCGTGGGGCTGGTCCTCGAGGGAGCGGCCTTAAAAGGAAGCGGCCTGGCCCCGGGGGACCTGCTCGAAGAGTCGATTCGGCGCTGCCCGGCGGCCCGGATGCGGATGTCGGGAGCCCGGCGGGTGTCGGGCTATTGGACCGCCAGCGATTACAGCTACCGCTGCCGCGAGGTGGCCGGCGACGGCTATCTGCTGCTCGGGGACGCGGCAGCCTTCATCGACCCCGTCTTCTCGACCGGAGTCTGGCTGGCCATGTCCTCGGCGGAGATGGCCGCCGACACGCTGCACGCGGCGCTGGGCTCGAAGGGGCGGAAGGAGAATCTCTCGCCCTCGGTCTTCGCCGCTTATGAGCGCAAGGTCATCCGCCACGTCCGCCATTACACCCGGATCGTCAGCGCCTTCTACCGGCCCGGGTTCATGGATCTCTTCCTGCAGCCTTCGACTCGGCTCGGAGTGAAGGAATCGGTGATCACCCTCCTGGCGGGACACATGCAGCCGCCTTTCTCGGTGCGCTGGCGCCTGGCCCTCTTCTATCTCGGACTGCGCATCCACCGCTTCTTCCCATTGCGGCCCGCCGTCCCCCTGCTGGGCGCGATGGAAGCGCCCGGGCCGGAAGCCGCGCGCGCCCCCGCGGCGCTGAATTCCGAGGACCTCCGGGCCTAGTCCTCCGGAAGGCGGGCTTGCCGCAGAAGCAGGCGGCGATCCAGCTTCCCCCGCTCGCTGCGCGGCAGCTCCGGCAGGAACAGGATTCGGCGGGGCAGCTTGTAGGCGGCGACGCGCTCCCGCAGGAACCTCATCACCTCTTCCCGCGTCATCCCGGCCCGGGCGACCAGGCAGGCGAGAAGCGATTCGCCCCGGGCCGCGTCCGGGATCCCCAGCACCGCAGCGTCGGCGACTCCGGGAAGCGCCAAAAGCGCCGCCTCAACCTCGCGCGGGTTCACCTTCCGTCCCGAGACGTTGACCAGGCTTCCGAGGCGGCCGGTGAGGTGGAGCAGCCCCGGCGCGTCGATCCGGCCGAGGTCCCCCGTGCGGAACGTCTCTGCCCTGAATTCCCCGTTGGCCGAATCCCCCGAGCCGCCGACGTAGCCGGAGGCGACATTGGCGCCCCGGACGACGACCCGCCCCTCCTCCTCGAGCAGCACCTCGACGCCGGGAAGCGGCGTTCCCACGCAACCTTCCGAGCTTTCCGCGGCGAGACCGTCCGGCGAGGCGTCGTAGGTGATGCCTCCGGTCTCCGAGGAACCGTAGAAGGCGCGGACCGGCAGGCCGAAGCGGCTCCGGAAGGCGCGGGCGGTCGACGGCTTCAGCAAGGCGCCGGCGCACAGGCAGGTCTTCAGTCCTTGGGGGGCGAAACGGACCTCGGGCGAGCGCCCGAGAAGATCGTAGAAGTACGGGACCCCCGGGAAGACCGCCGGCCGCTCGATCGCCAGCGCCGGGACGAGCTGCTCGGGCAGGGGCGAGACGAGGAGAAGAGGAGATCCCTGCAGGACGAGCGGCATCAGCAGACTGTCCATGCCGTAGGAATGGGAGAGCGGAATCGCCCCGATGTTCAGGTCCTCCGGCCCGATGTTCATCCCCTTGATCAGGTGCTCCGTGTCGGCGAGGAGCGAAGCGGCGGTTACGGCGATTCCGCGCGGGCTTCCGGTGCTGCCGGAGGAGAGCTTGATCACGGCGGTGCCGTCCGGGAGGGCGCCTCCGGCCGGGCCTCGCGGCCCTTCGGCGACGAGGTGCGCCGGACCTTCGCGCAGCAGGATCCGGGGGGAGAAGGCGCGGCGCAGCGCCTGCCGCTCCGGGAGGGAAAGCTGAGGCTCCGCGGTCAGGACCACGGCGTCGCAGGCCCAGCAAGCCAGGACGCCGATCACGAACGGGACGCCGGTCAGCCCCTCCAGGAGGACGACGTCTCCCGCCTGGATCGAGGCGCCCCGCAGCTCCCGGATGCAGGCGGCGACGCGGTTCTTCAGATCGTGGCCCGGGACGGGGGGGCCCTGGGTCCCGCACCGCACGATCTCGCGCGTCGTGGAGGCGGAGGCTTCGAAACGCAGAAAAAGTTCCAGCGGCGCCATCATGGCGTGGGAGATTCTACCGCGAAGCGCGAAGCGGCGAGGCCCCCGGGCGATCGCTCCGGGCCCCGGCGCTCAGGAGCGCTGCGACTCCACGTCGGAGAGCAGCGCCCGGACCTCGGGCTGCGCCGGATCGAGGGAGAGCGATTCCTTGAGACTCTCGATGCACTTCTGAATCTGTCCGGTCTCATGGTAGGCCACGGCGAGGCCGTTGAAGAGGGCCGGCGAGCGGAATCCCCGCCGGCGCGTCTCTTCGAACTGAGCGATCGCCTCGCGGTGGCGTCCCGCCTTCCCCAGGGCGGCGCCGAGGTTCATCCGGGCCTCGTAGTTCGTCGGCTCTTTCGCGACGGCCCGGCTGAGGATGCGGATCGACTCCTCCAGCCGCCCGGTCCGGGCGCACAGCGAGCCGAGGTTGGCGAGCACTCCCGCGTAATCGGGATCCAGCTCGGCCGCCCGCCGGAGATGCTTCTCGGCGCCCGCCCAGTCCCCCTCGCGCTCGAGGATCAGCCCCATCAGGTTGTGATGTCCCACCGAGTTCTCGTTCAAGGAGAGGCCGCGCGCCACCTCCGGCTTCAGCGTCGCCTCCTCCCCTTTCTTCTTCAGAATCTCGAACAGTCTCGCCGCCGCTTCCGGTCCGGCGGGATCCTCCCGGACGGCCTGCCGGTAGAGGGCTTCCGCCGCGGCCGCTTCCCCCTTCGCCTCACGCAGCCGGCCGAGGGAGAGGGAGGCCTCGGCGACGCCGGGACGGCTTTCGCGCAGCCGGGAGAAGTAGGCGATTCCCTCCTCGAGGCGTCCCGATTTCTCGAACAGGCCGGCCAGGCTGCTCATCACTCCGCGCTCCGATCCGCCTGAATCGACGATCTTCCGGTAGACCTCCAGCGCCTTGTCCGTCCGGCCGGTGGCCTGATCCAGCGAGGCCTGCGTCATCAGCGCCGGCAGGTAGTCGGGGACGATCCGCAGCGCCGCGTCGATTTCCGCCTGGGCCTTCGCGAAGTTCTTCGATTTCAGGTGAAGTGCCGCCAGGTTGGAATGATAGGTCACCGTGTCGCCCGTCAGCTCTCCGCTCGGGGCCTCGTCCCGGCTTCCCCCGCCCCCGTCTCCCGAGGCGATGTAGCCCAGAGAGCGCAGGCTCTCGATCATCTGCCGATCGGCTTCGGTCGTCGCCGTGGCGGACGACTCGGGCCGCGCTCCGAGCTCGTAGGTCTCGACTCTCTCGAGCGCCAGGCTCTTGGCTTCCGCCGGCCTGAGCGCTTCCGCGAGGACGCGCCCCTTCATTTCGCGCGACGGAGGGATCCCGGCCAGCGCCAGTACCGTCGGGGCGACGTCGAGCAGCGACACGGTGTCCAGGGCTCCGGGACGGACCCCGGGGCCGGCGATCAGGAAGATTCCGTAGAGACGGTGCCATTTACCCGGCTTCCCCTCGATATAGGGAGGATCGTCGGTGGGGCGGCCGGAGCCGTTCTTGAATCCGTGGTCGGAGAGCAGCACCACGGTGGTGCGCGGATCGGCGTGCTGGAGGATCTCGCCGAGCAGGCGGTCCTGGTAGCGATAGAAAGCCTCCACGACGCCGTGGAACTGCCGGTACTCGTCGTCGGTCACCATGGCCATCTTCGGCGGCATCATGTGGGCGAAGCGATGCCCGACTTCGTCGATCCCCTGGAAATAGAGCATCGTCAGATCGCTCTGCCCGCGCCCGAGCAGCTCCAGCGCCAGGGTCTGGTAATTGCGGGTCGAGGCGAGAATTCTCGTCAGATGGTTCACCGGGTCGGCATAAGCCTTGCGGGGATCGCCTTCCTGGATCCGCGCGCGCCGCTCCTGGAAATCCACCGCCGTGACGTCCGCGAATTTACGGACCTCGCCGAGGGTGATGTCGGCGTCGCTGACGAGGCGGCCGCGCGCCGTGGCGAGGAAGTCCTCCGGATAGGTGGCGCCGGGAAGCTTCTCGGCGTCGGCCTGATAGCCGAACAGCGAGTAGGAGACGCGATCCGAGATCATCACTCCGCGGATCGGCTCGGAGGGCCAGGAGGCCCACCAGGCGACGACGTCCACCGTTCTCCCCATTTCGCTGAAGATGTTCCAGAGCGCCTCGACCTTGCGGAACCGCGACGAGATCGGCACCCGCTCCCCGGTGCCGGGATCCTTGACGAGAAAATCGACGATCCCATGCTCCTCGGGCGTCCGGCCCGTGGCCACCGTCGTCCAGAGCAAGGGCGAGAGGATCGGCTGCATCGATTTCAGGTTGGCCCAGGCGGCCGCCGACTTGAGCCGGGCGAGCGTGGGGAGCTTGCCCTCCCGGATCCAGGGATCGATCAACTGCCAGTCGGCCCCGTCGAGTCCGATGAGCAGAATCTTTCTCCCGGTGCTCCGGGAGCGCGCTTGCAGCGCGGTGATCGCCGAGGCCCTGCGGGCCTCGGGCGCGCCGGCGGCGCTGCCGAGGACGAGACGCACTTCCTGCAGGCCCAGAGCGGCCAGCTCCCCGGCCACCGCGTCCGGAATGCTCCGGCTCTCCCCGGCGGTCCATTTTGCCGCCGATTCTCCCGACAGCCAGGCGGAGAGGGTCCTTTGCACCGCCTCCTGCAGGAAGACCCGGACGGGGCGGCCGCGCGCCCGCTCGTCGAAATCGCCCAGGCGCGCCGGATCGATCCGCCCCGAGAAATGGTACGGCAGGCGCAGACTGACGCCTTCGGAAGAAGTGAAATCGCCCGTTCCGTCGACCGCGAGCCGGGCCGAGGGATAACGATGCACGGTCTGCAGCAGGGGGATCCGGAAATGCAGGCCGGGGGCGAGGACTTTCGGGGAGCCGAGGCCGAATCCGCCGCGCTGCACCGCCTGGAACCCCGCCGGGACCCGGGTCAGCGTGGCGCACAGAACGAGGATCGGGAGCAGGAAGAGGGAGGCCGGGAGCCATGGACCGGGTTTTCTCGGCATGAGACGGACTGCCCTCCTGCGTGGAAATTATACCAGACCGATCCCGGGGCGGCCGCCATCGCGGGGTTTGAACGGCGCCGGGCGCTCTGCTATATTCCGCCGCGATTCGCCCACGGGAGTGACTCTTGGAACGACCCGCCGTCCGGGCCCGCGGACTGGTGAAGCGTTACGGATCCGTCGTCGCGCTGGACGGGGTCGATCTCGAAGTCCCGCCGGGCGAGACCTTCGGGTTGCTCGGACCCAACGGCGCGGGGAAGACGACGACCGTCAAGATCCTCATCACCCTGGCGCAGCCCGATCGGGGCATGGCCGAGGTGGGCGGCGTCGACGTCGTGAGGGATCCCGTCCGGGCCCGGAGGCTCTTCGGCTACGTCCCTCAGGAGCTCACCGCCGATCGTTCGCTGACCGCCCGCGAGAGCCTGCGCTGGTTCTCCGACCTGTATCACCTTCCCCGCTCCGGACGCGAGGCGCGCGTCGCGGAGGCGCTCCGGCTCGTCGGCCTCGAGGAGGCGGCGGACCGCCCGACCCGCACTTTTTCGGGAGGGATGAAGAAGAAGCTGGATCTGGCGTGCGGCCTGATCCATCGGCCGCGGATCCTGTTCCTCGACGAGCCCTCGCTGGGGCTGGACGTCAAGGTCCGCTCGGATCTCTGGCGCCACGTCGCCTCCCTGAAGGCGTCGGGGGTCACCGTATTCCTCAGCACCAATTACATGGACGAGGCGGATCGTCTCTGCGATCGGGTGGCGATCATCGATCGCGGGCGGATTGCCGTGTCGGGGACCCCCTCCGAGCTGCGCGCCGCGCTCGGGGGCGACGTCGTCACCCTGGAGGCGCCGCAGCCGGACGGCGAGCCGCTGGCGCCGCTCGCCGCGCCGTTGTCCTCCCTCCCCTTCGTGAAGGAGACGCGGCTTCACGGCTCGCGCCTCACCGTCTACGTCGAGGCGAACGAGACGGCGGTCCCCCGAATCCTCGAGCTGGCGTCGCGCCACGGGACGAGCGTTCACCGCATCTCCTATTCCCGCCCGGGTCTCGACGAAGTTTTTCTCAAATACACCGGCCACCGGTTCGAGGACGCGCCCCATGACTGACTTCATCCAGGAGACGCGGGCCCAGATGGTCCGGTGGCTCATTCACCTCCGCCGCGAGCGGTTCAGCCTGATCTTCGCCCTGGTGTCGCCCATCACGTTCCTCGTCTTCTTCGGCGGAGCCTTTTCGGGAATGGCACCGGCGGCGCTCCCGGGCGGAAGCTACCGGACCTTCATCCTTCCCGGAATCATCGCCCTGACGGTTTTCGGCAGCAGCCTCTCCGGCGGGATCGAGCTGCTGTTCGACAAGGAGTCGGGCACCCTGACGCGCATCCTGGCGGCGCCCATCTCCCGCGCCTCGATCCTGGTGAGCCGCTTCCTCTACGTCAACCTGGTCGCTTCGCTGCAAGTGCTGATCGTCGTGACCCTCGCCTACCTTCTCGGGGTGCGTATCGCCACCGGGCTGGCCGGTCTCGTCGCCCTGCTGATCCTCGGGCTCTTCCTGGGCTTCTCCCTGACGATCGTGTCGCTGGTGCTGGCCTTCAGCCTGACGAACCACGGAGAGTTCTTCGCCATCCTCAGCTTTCTCACCCTGCCTCTGGCTTTCCTGTCGACCGCCTTCGTGCCGCTGGAGAAGATGCCGGGGTGGATGGCGGCTCTGGCGCGCGTCAATCCGATGACCTATGCGGTGAACGGCATGAGGACGCTCGTCGTTTCGGGCTGGGACTGGCCGGGACTCCTGCGGATGGCGGCCGTCCTCCTCGTCTTCGACGCCGTCAGCCTCGTCCTCGGCTCGCTCGCGCTGAGGCGGCGTATTTCCTGATCCGCCGAGCCCTGACTCGACGCGCCAACGCCGGCCGCCGCGGCGCTCGACCGTTTTGCCGCCCCGAAAGGAGATCGTGTAGACTCCCGGGACCATGGGACCATGGCTGTTGCGGATTCTCGCGCCGCTCGCGGCGCTTCTCGTCGCCTCGAACTCGTGCGTGCAGGGCGGATCCTCGTCACCCCCTTCGTCGCGCGCCGCCGCGACGGCGCCCGCAGCGGGCCGCGCCGCCGATCGCCCCTCCCCCCCCGCCCCTGCGCCGGCGCCTTCCGCCGACCTCGGGACGGACGAGCGCGCCACGATCGAGGTCTTCGAGGCTGCCTCACGCTCCGTCGTCTTCATCACCACCAGCGCGCTGCGCCGCGATTTCTGGTCGATGAACGTCTTCGAGGTCCCGCAGGGATCGGGGTCGGGCTTCGTGTGGGACGATCAGGGCCACGTCGTCACGAATTATCACGTCATCGCCGGGTCCAACCGGATCACCGTCGTGACGGCCGACCACTCGGAGTACCGCGCGGCGATCGCCGGATCGGATCCGGATCACGATCTGGTGGTCCTCGAGATCCAGGCCCCGAAGAAATCGCTGATCCCGCTGGCGATCGGCAGCTCGAAGGACTTGCGCGTCGGCCAGAAGGCCCTGGCGATCGGCAATCCCTTCGGCCTCGACCATACCCTGACGACGGGCGTGGTGAGCGCCCTGGGGAGGACGATTCGCTCGATGAGCGATCGAACGATCGAGGAAGTCATCCAGACTGACGCGGCGGTGAATCCCGGCAACTCGGGCGGCCCTCTTCTCGACAGCTCGGGCCGTCTCATCGGGGTGAACACGCAGATCATCAGTCCGAGCGGCGCCTTCGCGGGGATCAGCTTCGCGGTCCCGGTGGACACAGTAAGGAGGATCGTTCCGCAACTCATCGCGCACGGTAAAATCATCCGGCCGGGGCTCGGAGTGCACCTGCTCTCCGACGGCATCGCGGCACGCTACGGGATCAAGGGCGCCGTCCTGATGAGACTCGCCCCTTCCAGCGCCGCGGGACGGGCGGGCCTGAAGGGGGCCGTGGAGACGGCGACGGGCCAGGTCATCTTGGGCGACGTGATCACCGCGATCGACGGAGAAGAAGTGGAGACTGCCGACGACTTGATGACCATTCTCGATCGCCACAAGGTCGGGGACCGGGTCACCGTCGAATACGTGCGCGGCGACGCCAAGCGCCAGGCGGTGGTCACGCTGCAGGAGATCGAGTGATCGGGGCCGGCGGGTGAGCGCCCGGCCGGCGGTGGCCGTGCTCGGGCTGGGGATCATGGGCGGGCCCATGGCCCGCAACCTGCTGCGCGCCGGCCACCGGCTCACCGTCTGGAATCGCACCCCTTCCAAGGCCGCGACGCTGGTCCCGGAAGGCGCGACCCTGGCGTCCTCTCCGCGGGAGGCGGCGCGCGACGCCGAGATCACCATCGTGATGGTGGCCGATCCGCCCGCCCTCGATGCGGTCCTCGGCGGACCGGACGGGGTTTGGGAGGGGCTGCGCCCCGAAACGATCCTGGTGAACATGGGAACCCAGGCCGTCGCGCAGATCGAGGGGATCGCCCGGCAGGCGGAACGCGCTCACGTCGGATTTCTCGACTCTCCGGTGACGGGAAGCCGGAGCGGCGCCGTCGACGGGACGCTGACCTTGCTGGTCGGCGGGGACGCCGCCGTCCTGGAGAAGGCCCGCGGCGTCCTGACGGCGGTCGGCCGGACGATTCTTCACGTAGGGCGCTGCGGCGACGGGACGCGCGCCAAGCTCGTTCTGAACCTGATCCAGGCGGGCATGCTCGCCGTCTTCTCGGAGGGGCTGGCGCTCGGCAAGCGCCTCGGACTCTCGCCCGACACGATCCTGGAGGTCCTGCAGCACTCGGCCGGCAACGCGGCGCTCTTCCGTTACAAGGGGTCTTTCCTGATGAGGCGGGATTTCTCCGCCAACTTCTCGCTCAAGCTGATGCACAAGGACCTCAGGCTGATCCTGGACGAGGCGGCGGGACTGGGAGCGGAGCTGCCGACCAGCCGCGTCGTCGGCGACCTCTTCTCCGACGCGATGGCGGGCGGATACGGCGAGGAGGACTTCATTTCGATCGCGCGGATCGTGGAGCGGCGGGCGGGAACGAAGATCGAGTCCTAGGCTTTCTCAGGCCTTGTGGCGGGCGAGGAAGCGAAGCACTCCGCGGATCGACAGGAATCCCACCGGGGAGCCGTCGCGCACCACCGGCACGTGGCGATAATGGCCCACCGCCATCCGGTGCAGCGCGAACGCCAGGGCGTCGTCTTCGCTGAGCGCCTGGGGATCGGGCGTCATGTGATCCCGCAAGGGAACCGCCGCGAGGTCGACGTTCTCTCCCGCGATCCGGTTCAGGACGTCGCGCTCCGTGAAGATCCCCACCAGCCTCCCCTCATCCACCACCAGGACGCTTCCCTGGCGCGTGCGCTGCATGAGGCGAATCGCCTCCAGCAGCGAGGTGGAGGAGGAGACGACGTTCGGGGCGTGCAATCCCACGTCCCGGAGCGGAGTGCCCAGAAGGGTCGTGTGCATCCCGCCGCTCGGGGTCGGGATGTCCAGCGACGCCAGCTCCTGCCCGCACTGCTCGCAGGCGTCGGTCCCGGCGAGATTGTCGTGGCCGCAATCGGGGCAGATCATGACGCGCCTCGATCCGATCGCCCCTCAGGCGACCGTCCAGGTCTCGGTTCCTCGAATCAGCTTCTCGATGTCGCCGGGCCCTTTCCGGCGGGCGATCTCCTCCCCCTGTTGGGTGAGGATCTCCTCCAGGGTCGGGCGCTGCGCGGAATAGAAGACTCCCACCGGAACCGGGAACTCGGGATAGCTCATCCGGGAGAGGAGATACGCCAAGGTCGGCTCGGGGGCGTTCTCGTCGTGGACCAGCAGATCCTTTTCGGTGACGCCGTCCCGGCCCAACGTCACCACTTCGGGATCCAGGCCGTTGAGCCGGATCCCCTTGTCCCGGTTCTTCCCGAAGACCATCGGGTGGCCGTGCTCCAGCACGAGCACCCGTTCCGATCTCACGTCCTTCGCCGTGAAGTCCTCGAACGCGCCGTCGTTGAAGATGTTGCAGTTCTGGTAAATCTCCACGAACGACGTCCCCTTGTGCTGCGCCGCCCGATGGACGATCTTGGCGAGATGGACCGGATCGATGTCGATGCTCCGGGCCACGAACGTCGCCTCCGAGGCGATGGCCACGCAGACCGGGTTGATCGGCTGCTCGGCCGTCCCGAAGGGGCTCGACTTCGTCTTCTTTCCGAATTCGGAGGTCGGCGAGTACTGTCCCTTCGTCAGCCCGTAGATTCGGTTGTTGAACAGGAGGATGTTGATGTCCAGGTTTCGCCTGAGGCAGTGGATCAGGTGGTTCCCGCCGATGCTCAGCCCGTCGCCGTCTCCCGTCGCCACCCAGACCGAGAGGTCCGGGCGCGAGATCTTGAGTCCCGACGCCAGCGTCGCCGCCCTGCCGTGGATGCTGTGGAAGCCGTAGGTGTTCATGTAGTAAGGGAAGCGGCTCGAGCAGCCGATTCCCGAGATGAAGACGATCTTCTCCCTCGGGATCCCGAGCTCAGGCATGACCCGCTGGACCTGGGCCAGGATGGAGTAATCGCCGCATCCCGGGCACCACCGGACCGTTTGATCGGTGACGAAATCCTGCCGTGTCAGTTTCGGGGGCTCGAGGAGCCCCGTTCCTTCCGTCTGCGCCATCAGTCTTTCCTCACAGCATCTCCTCGATCTTGCGGACGATCTCGGAGATCTTGAAGGGCTTTCCCTGGACCTTGTTCAGCCCGACGGCGTCCACCAGGAAGTGGGCGCGAATCATGAAACGGAGCTGACCCAGGTTCAGCTCCGGAATGAGGACCTTGTCGAATTTGGCGAGGACTTCCCCGAGATTCCTGGGGAAGGGATTCAGATATCGGAGATGGGCGGCGGAGACTTCCGCCCCGCGGGACTGCATCTCCTCCACCGCGGAGGTGATCGACCCGTGGGTGCTGCCCCAGCCGAGCACGAGCACCTTGCCGGAGTCGCGGCCGTGGACCTCGATATCGGGGATGTCCTCGGCGATCCGCGCGATCTTCTCGGCGCGGAGCCGCACCATCTTCTCGTGATTCAGGGGATCGTAGCTGACGTTCCCGGTCACGTCCTCCTTCTCCAGGCCGCCGATCCGGTGCTCGAGGCCGATCGTACCCGGGATCGCCCAGGGCCGCGCCAGGGTCTTCGGGTCGCGCCGGTAGGGCTGGAAGGTCGACGCATCGGTGTGGAAGTGCACCGAAATCTCGGGAAGCTCCGACAGCGCCGGGATCCTCCAGGGCTCCGCTCCGTTGGCCAGATAGCCGTCGGAGAGGTACAGGACCGGCGTCATGTAGCGGACGGCGATGCGGAACGCTTCGAGGGCCATCGTGAAGCACTCGGCCGGAGTCGCCGGCGCCACGACCGCGACCGGGCACTCGCTGTTGCGTCCGAAGACCGCCTGGAACAGATCGGCCTGCTCCGTCTTCGTGGGCAGCCCCGTGCTCGGCCCGCCGCGCTGCACGTCGATCACGACGAGCGGCAGCTCGGTCATCACCGCCAGGCCGATCGCCTCGCTCTTCAGCGCCACGCCCGGGCCGCTGGTGCCGGTGAGCCCCAGGGCGCCGCCGTAGGAGGCGCCGATCGCCGCTCCGATCGCGGAGATCTCGTCCTCGGCCTGGAAGGTCCGCACCGGAAAGTTCTTCAGCCGCGAGAGCTCGTGCAGGATGTCGCTGGCCGGCGTGATCGGATAGGAACCGTAGAAGAGCGGGCGCCCGGAGAGGACCGAGGCCGCGACGCAGCCGAGCGCCGTCGCCTCGTTGCCGGTGATCTTCCGGTACGTGCCGGGCGCGAGGTGCGCTTTGCGCACGCGGTAGTGGGTGGTGAAGATCTCCGTCGTCTCGGCGTAGTTGTAACCGGCCAGGAGCGCGGCCCGGTTGGCCCGCGCCACCTCCTCGTTCCCCTTGAACTTCTCCTTGATCCACTGCTCCGTGTAATCGACCGGCCGCTCGTACAGCCAGAACACCAGCCCGAGCGCGAAGAAGTTCTTGCATCGCGTGGCGGCTTTCGCTCCCAGCGTCGTGTCGCCTACCGCCCGCAGGGTCATGCTCGTCAGCGGCAGCTCGAAGAGACGGTAGCCGGCGAGGCTTCCGTCCTTCAGGGGATGGCTCTTGTATCCCGCCTTCGTCAGGTTCTGGGCGGTGAAGGCATCCGTGTCGACGATCAGAATCCCTCCATCCTCCAGATCCAGGATGTTCGTCTTCAGCGCGGCGGGGTTCATGGCGACCAGCACGCCGGGCTGGTCCCCGGGGGTGTGGATGTCACGCGAGGAAAAGCTGATCTGATAGCCGCTCACCCCGGGAAGCGTGCCGGCGGGGGCGCGAATCTCCGCGGGATAGTCGGGCAGGGTGGCGAGGTCGTTGCCGGCGATGGCCGTCGTGTCCGCGAACTGCGTCCCGGTCAGCTGCATGCCGTCACCGGAGTCTCCCACGAATCGGATGACGACGGTGTCGAGCTCCTGGACCTGGCTCTTCGGTTCGGGAACTTGCGCTTCCGCTTGTGTGCTCACAATCGATCGGACTCCTTCAGCCGCCTTCTGGCTTCCGCATCACCTGATGCAGTCGCGGAGGCAGGTTCACCACCTCCGCAGGGAAGTGTTCGGCGATGTATTCGACGAGATCCTTGGCGCATACCATTCCCGCTTCGCGTCCTTGCGCGTCCGCGAGTGGGACGTGCCGGTACCCTTTGTCCACCATCAGCTGAATCGCCTCCTGGAGCGTGTCGTCCGGATTCAGCGAGCTGGGATCGCGGATCATGTGGTGGCGAATCGCCTCGGTGAGATCGACCTTCGAGCCGGCGATCTTGTTCAGCACGTCCCGCTCCGTGAAGATCCCGGCCACGCGGCCCTCCTCACACACCAGGGTGCAGCCGCTGCCGGAGGCCTTCATGGCTCGGAGGGTGTCGGAAAGGGTGGTGTCGGGGGTCACCCGGACCGGCTCGCTGAGCCGCAAGGTGCGGATGCGCTCGCTCTGGAGCGCTTCGACGACCGTCGCGCTAAGCTTCATAACCCACGGATTCGACGAACGTTAACCGTCCTGATTCAGGACCGGGTCCCCAAGGTCCGTGGGCCCGGGTGCTCGGACAATATAGTGTCGAAATCGGCCGCGCTCCACCGCCGGGCCCGACCTTCCCCACCGGCCGGACAGAATGCCTGGTCCCAAGCTGTCGGGCAGACGATAGTTTACTGCGTCCGGCCGCGGCGCTCAAGCCCGCCCGCCGCGGCGCGGCCTTCACGATCCGCGGAAGCGATTCCGGCGGGGTGTGTTATCTTCATCGCGTCGGTCTTCCTCGCACGAGCTGGGAGGTTACGATGTCGCCCAAGATTCCCCGGAGCTACCGCCGACTGAAAGACCAGCAGCCCCTCATGATGGAAGCCTACGAGAAGCTCGGCGAGGCGTGCGCCGCCGCGGGCCCGCTGAGCGAGCGGGAAAAGGCGCTCGTCAAGATCGGCCTCTCCACGGGAGCCCGCCTCGAGGGAGGCCTGCACTCTCACGTGCGCAAGGCGCTGGAAGCGGGAATGCAGCCCGAGGAGATCCGCCACGCCGTGCTCCTGGCGCTGCCGACGCTCGGGCTCCCGACGATGATGGCGGCGCTCACCTGGGCCGAGGACGTCCTGAGCGATCCGGAAGAATAGAGGCCCACGACCCTCAGCGTCGAAGCAGCTCGACGTTCGCCGGGTATTCGATCAGCATGGCGACGAACGCCCCGATCAGGATCACCAGGCTCAACGTCGTCAGCACGGCCCAAATCTTCCGCGCCCGTTCGGTGCGCGGCTCGCCGGGGTCGATCCCCAGGGCCAGCAAAGCGCCGCACGCGAATCCTCCGGCGTGGGCGGCGTTGTCGATTCCCGGCAGGAAGAGCATCACGATCGCGGGAGTGATCCAGCGCATCAGCTGATCCGACATGGCCTTCCCCCGCGCGCCGGCCCGGAACCTCCCGAAGATCACTCCGAATCCGAGCAGTCCGAACAGGGGTCCCGAGGCCCCTACGCTGGCGGTGTCCGGTCTGAATAGGGTGCTCACCGAGAAGGCGACGATGTCGCTGACGAGATAGACGACGAGAATCTTGCGCCACCCGAACTCCTCCTCCAGCATCGGACCGAGGATCGATAGCGCGTAGCAGTTCATGGCGAGGTGGAGGATCCCCCCGTGGAGAAATCCGGCCGTGACGAGCCGCCAGTATTGGCCGTTGAGAATGGCGGAGGTCCATTTCTCTCCAAATACGAACTGGGCCTCCCCGCGCGGGGATAAGATGCTGAACAACCCCCGGGTCGGTTCCGCACCCCAGGTCATCAGCTGAATCGCGAGGATTGCCACGTTCGCGGTGATGAGAATCGCGGTGAGCGAGGAGAACTGCGGCAGGACCGCGGCGAACAGCCGGCCGATGCCGCCGCGCGGCACGTCGCGCATCGAAGCGCCGCAGGCGGGACAGGTCGCCAGGCTCCGGTCGACCAGCTCGCGGCAATGGCGGCACATCCTCACCTTCGCCCGCACGCCGCGGTCGGTCATCTCCCAGGAGGCGAGCTTCGACTCGAGCGACATCTTCCACTGGCTCTTCTTCCACTCCCAGCGGGAGCCGCGCATCCCCAGGAGCCCCATCAGGGACATCGCCAGATCGAAGAGGGAGCGGAGGAGCTGCGCCACGAGCTGCATCGGCAGAGTCTAACCGATCCTCGCGGCGCGCGCGGCCGGGCGCGCGGGGCGCTTTCCCGCTTCGAGCCACCGCGCCTCTTCCACCGTGAGCGTCAGCGCCGAATAATCCGCCTCCACCTTGCCGCGCAGGAGAAACGGGCGGGTGTTCGTCAGGATCCGGCAGAATCGGTCGTACGCCCGGGGAAAGAAGGTGGTCTCGTAGATGTCGGTGGTGTCCTCGAAGGAGAGGAACTCCATCGGCTCCCCCTTGCGGGTCTCCACCAGCTTGCCGGTGATCAGCCAGCCGACGGTGGTGACGCGCCGGCCGGCGTGGCGCCCCAGGTCCCGGGCGGCGATGGTGCCGATTCCGGAAAGCGCCCGCCGGTAAAGCGTCAGCGGATGCCGGCTCACCAAAAAGCCCAGCGTGTCGGCTTCCTCCCTCAGGATTTTCTCCCCGTCCACTTCCGGGGGCTCCGGCAGATCGGCGCGCTCCGGCTCGAACAGGGAGGGCTGCCTTCCCGTCGCGGCTCTTCGATCGGCATGGGCGGCGAGGCGCCAGGTCAGCGCCGGCCGGCTACGGCGTCCCGCGATCGAGTCGAAACAGCCGGAGCGGATCAGCAGCCGCACATCCGATGGATCGGCGTCCACCCTCGCCAGGAAATCGGCGATCGATCGGAAAGCTCCCCGGCGCCGCCGCTCCTCGAGCAGCGCCTCCACCGTCGCCTCCTTCAGCCCCTTCACCTGCATGAATCCCACTCGCACGCTTCCCCGCTTCTCCGGCGGGCCGGAAGTTTCTGCCTCCAGGGCCCTCCCGTTCGCCGGCCTCGGGTGGCTCACTCCGGTGTAATGCATCGCGGAGGCGTTCACGTCCGGCAGGAGCACCTCCAATCCCATCCGGCGCGCCTCGGAGACGTAGGCGAGCGCCGAGTAATACCCCCCCTGGTTGCTGATCACCGCGGCGATGAACTCCGCCGGGTAATGGGCCTTGAGGTAGCACGCCTGGAAAGAGACGAGGGCATAGGAGGCGGAGTGCGGCTTGCAGAAGGAATAGCCCGAGAACGACAGGATCATCTCCCAGACCTTGTCGGCCACCTCCCGGTCCACCCCCCGGGCGACGGCCCCCGCGAGAAACTGCCGGCGGTAATCCTCGAGGCGCCGGCCGGGCCACTTGTGGGACAGGATTTTCCGGAGTCCGTCCGCCTCGATGGTGGAGAGCCCGCCCATCTCCATCGCCACCTTCGCGACGTCTTCCTGGTAGCACATGATGCCGTGCGTCTCCGTGAGGATCCTGCCCAGGATGGGATGGAGCGGCCGATAGGCGCCGCCGCGCAGCCTCCGGACGTATTCCCGGATGTACTCGTTCGCCGCCGGCCGGATCATCGAGGAATGGATCACCAGGTGCTCGAAATCGCCCCGCCGGGTCTTCTGCTGGAGCTGGCGCATGGCGGGCGACTCCACGTAGAAGACCCCCATCGTCTTGCCGTCGCGCATCAGCGCTAGCGTCGCCGGATCGTCGAGCGGGCTGAAGGCGTCGTGGCGGATCTCCGTCCCGTGGTTCCGCCGCACCGCCGCCAGGATGTCCCGGATGACGGAGAGCGAGCGGTTCCCCAGGAGGTCGATCTTCACCAGTCCCGCTTCCTCGGCCTGGTCTTTTTCCCATTGCACGACCGGCACTCCCTTGGCCGCCCTTTGAACGGGAACGTGCCGGTCGATCCCGTCCGGAGCGATCACCACGCCGCCGCAATGGACCGAGAGGTTCCGGGGGGAGCCGGCGAGGCGCTTCGCCCAGGCCAGGATCTCCATCCAGGGAGGCGGCAGCCGCAGCCCGCGGAAAAGCGGATCGCGCCCGACCGCCTCTTCCGGATCCTCGGGGCCTCCATACCGGCTCAACCGGGACGTCACGGCGCCAATCTCGGCCGGCGGCAGCCCATACACTTTCGCCACCTCCCGCACCGCCGCGCGCGGTCTCAAGGTGACGTGATTCGCGATCATGGCGGCCTGCCCGCCGCCGTAGGTGTCGAAGACATATTTCAGGATGTCGTCCCGCTCGTCCCAGCAGAAGTCGACGTCGATGTCGGGGGGGTCCTTCCGCCCGGGGTTCAGGAAGCGATCGAAATAGAGATCGTGCCGGAGCGGATCGACGTGCGTGATGCCCAGGGAATACGAGACGAGGCTGGCGGCGGCCGATCCGCGGCCGCAGGTCCTCGGCGATTGCTGCACGATTCCCTGGACCACCAGGAAGTAGTCGGCGAAGCGCTTCTCGCGGATGATGGCGAGCTCGTAGTCGAGGCGCGCGCGGGCGGCGGCGGTGATCGAGCCGTAGCGCCGGATCACTCCCGCTTCCGCGTGCTCTTTGAGCAGCGCGAAGGCGGCCTCGGGATCCCGTCCCTGGAAGCAGGGGAAGATCAGCCGTCCCCAGGGAGGCTCCTGCCGCTCGCATTCCCCGGCGATCCGGCCGGCGTTCTCCACCGCCTCGGGGCAGAAGGAGAAGATCCGTTCCAGCTCTTCCGGGGATCGAAGCCACGATCCTTTCGAGGCCAGCTCCTCCGGGGGGACCCGATCGCGCGTCGTGTTCAGCGCGATGGCCCGGAGCAGCCGGTGCATCTCCCAATCGCCGGGATCGGTGAAGTAGATCTCGCCGGCCGCCGCCGGCGGCAGCCCGAGCGCGCGCGCCTCCTGCAGGCGCGCCAGCGAGCCCGTCGCGCGCCCCTCCCCGCCCGCCGTCAGCGCCAGGTAGAGATCCCGCCCCCCTCCCGTCTCGAACAAGGCGCGCAGCACCGGCAGGGAGGCGCAGAGAATCACCAGCCCTTCCCGCTCCGCCAGCGCCTCGGCGAGCCGCAGCGCCGGCTCCTGATGCCGACGGGTGAGAAGCCGGCAAAGCCGGGAATAGCCCGCGTCGCTTTTCACCAGGCAGAAAGCGCGTCCGTCCGCGCCGCGGATCTCCGCTCCCAGCAAGGGCCGGATCCCGGCGGCGCGGGCCACCTCCCAGAACCGGATGATGCCGTAGACGCCGTCGGTGTCGGTGACCGCCAGCCGATCGAACCCGCGCCGCGCCGCCGCCGCGATCAGCTCCTCGGGCGAAGCCGTTCCCCGCATGAGGCTGTAATGGGAATGCACCGCGAGGGGAACGAAACGGCTCACGGCGCCCTCCACCCGTCCCGCGCCCGCCGCGGCGCGACCGCGGCCTCGCCGTGGCGCTCCCGGATCCGCGCCAGCGCCGTCTCGAGGCGCGCCTCGCGCCCGGCCCGAACCGCACCCTCCGCCGGAGACGCGAAAAGGGAGAGCTGCCGCGGCAGCGTCCGGAGATCCGCCAGCTCCAGTTCCAGGTGCCGGATCCGGATCCGGCGCCGGCGCGCCGTCTCGAAGAGCCGCCCCGCCGTGGCGCGGAGAAGGAACTCCGAGGCGGTGGGCCGCGCCGGCCTTTCTTCACGGGCCGCCGTGACCCCGTCGGCGTAACGCAGCCGCACCGCGACCCGCGCCGCCTCCTTCTCCAGCTTCCGCAGCCGCGCCGCGCCCCGCACCACCAGGCGATCCAGCGCCTGGCGGTGGACCGCTTCTTCGTTGGAATCCTCCGCCAGCGTCTCCTCTTCCAGCACTCCCGGTGCCGCCGTGGGGGAGCGCACCGGCGACTCGTCGATGCCGCGGGCCTCCCGATAGAGAGGCCAGCAGCGCCGTTGGCCGAGCAGGAGACGCAGCTGCGCCAGCGTCAGCGCCGCCAGCTCTCTCACCTGGATCACGTTGACTTCCGACAGGATCTCGCGGGAGGGAGGGTCCACCGAGGGGAGGAAATCGACTCCCAGGGGCGCCAGAAAGGGGGCTTCGCCGCCGGGAAAAACGTCGACCAGACGCTCCGGGCGGACGACCCGCGCCGCCACCCGGCTCACCAGCTTGTTGGAGGCGACCCCCAGGGTGGAGGCGAGACGCAGGCGCCCGAAGAGCTCCCGGTGGATCCGGCCGGCCGAATCGGCCGCCTCGCCGAACAGACGCCGTGTCCCGGTCATGTCGAGGAAGACGTGTCCTTCCCCCGCCGGCTCCAGCAGGGGCGAGTAGCCGGAGAGCAGCTTCAGGATGGCTTCAGAGGCGCGGCGGTACAGGGATGGATTGGACGGCAGGATCGTCAGATCGCGGCAGATCCGGAGCGCCCGAACGAGAAGCATCCCTCGAAAAACCCCCGCCGCGCGCGCTTCGAGCGACGCGACGAGAACCGGCGCCCGCGTCGAAGAGGAGGGGGCCACCACGACCGGACGCTCCCGCAGGCGCGGCGCCACCACCCTCTCCACGGCGATCGGAAAGGCGGGAATGTCGAGGTGCAGGATGGCGCGGTGCATGGACGGAGACTCACGATTGAAACTTCCGGATCAGGCCGATGACGACGCCGCGAATCTCCAGATCTCCCGCCCCCTCCTCCAGGAACAGGGGCTGCAGGGCGGGATTGGCCGGGCGCAGCTCCACGCGGCCTCCTTTCCGGTAGAACCGCTTCACCGTCGCCTCGCCGTCGATCACGGCCACCACCGTCTGGCCGTTCTGGGCGACGGCCTGCCGCTTCACGACCACCACGTCGCCGTCCCGGATGCCGTCGTCGATCATGCTGTCGCCGCGCACCCGCAGCGCGAAGTTCTCGCCGCTTCCCAGCAGGCTTTGCGGGATCTCGATCTTCTCGCTGCCTTCGATCGGCTCGATCGGCTTGCCCGCCGCCACGGTCCCCAGCAACGGGATGGAGAAGGAGGGCGCTCCGTGCTCGACGAGCCGGAGGGCGCGCTTGCGGTTTCCCCAGGGGCTGCTGAGGTATCCCTTCTCCTCGAGCTTCCGGAGGTGCTTGGCCACGGCGTTGGTGGATCGCAGGCGCAGCGCCCGGCCGATCTCCTGATAGGTGGGCGCCTCCCCTTTCCGGGCGATGTAGTCCCGGATGAACTCGTAGATCTCCCTCTGCCGCGCCGTCAGGTACATCGCCCAACCTCGGTCGCCGGCATCCTCACCTTCCCGGAGCGTGGCTGGCAGGAAAGTGAGGGTTCTCGATGATGCCGAAGACGTTCCCGAAAGGGTCGGTGACGGTGGCCACGCGGATGTCGTCTCCCACCTCCTGGACGGGGCCGTGGGCGGTGGCTCCCCGCGCCAGCAGGCGCTGCAACGCCGCGGCGGCGTCGGCGACCCCCCAATAGGCGACCAGGCCGCCGCGGGAGGAGCCTTCGATGTCGGGATCGAGGCCCAGCTCGAACCCGCCCACGTTGAAGCCGACGTAGAACGGCTTGTCGAAGTAGGGCCTGATTTTCAGGACCTGGCTGTACCACGCCTTCGCTTTCTCCAGATCGTCCACAGGATAGATGACGGTCCTCAGTCCCTGGAACATTCCGGCCTCCTTTCCGAAAGGGCCCGCTCGGCGAAAAGTGATAGTAATAAGGTAGGTGAAAGGAGGGTGAAAGTCAATCCCTGAACAACGATCCCTGCCCCTTGGGAGGAAGCGTGAGGACCCGGGGTCCAATCTGCGGGTAGGCGGCCACCAGATCGGGCGGCGCTTCGACCCTGCGGCCCAGGAGCATCGACAAGAGCGTCAGGGACGCCAAGGGCGCCTTCCCACGGAAATGGTTGTTGGCGATGATGAAGAGATCGGCGGTCTGCTCGGCCATGCGCCGGATTCGATCCACCCAAGGGGCGAGCTCCTCCTCGGCGTAGAGATAATCGTAGCGACCGTCCCGTCCTTCCCGGCGGAACCAGTCGCGGGCGTTGCGCCCGTGGAACCGCGCATAGCCGACCCGCGAGGTGACCACTTCGGTGGGCCGGAGAGACCGGGCCACTCCCGGCTGATCGACGTTGCAAAAGCCGGCTTGCCGCGCGCGCAGAAGGTCGAAGAACGGCTCCTTCGCCCAGGCCTGATGCCGCACTTCCACGACCAGGGGGTACTCGCGGAAGGCCTCGAAGATCGACTCCATGACGTCCCGGCTCTCCGCGGTGGGCCGGAAGGAATAGGGAAACTGGATCAGCACCGCGCCGAGCCGGCCGGCGGCCGCCAGCGGATCGAGAGCCCCCCGGAAGGCGGCTTCGTCTCCCGGCCTCAGCTCGTCGCGCCGGTGGGTGAAGTTCTGAAAGAGCTTCACCGTGAAGCGGAATTCCGGCCGATCCCGGACGCGCGCCGCCCAGGAAGCCGCGTAGGCCGGCTCGGGAATCCGGTAGAAGGAGGTGTTGATTTCGAGCGTGTCGAAGAAGCGCGCCAGATAGGCGAGGCGATCGAAGCTCCGCGTCTTGCGCGCGGGGTAGACGATCCCTTCCCAGTCGGGGTAGGACCATCCGGCGACGCCGAGGCGGATCATCGAAGCGAGTCTACCAACTCATGGTATGGTGCGCGAGATGCGCGAGGGCCCGCGGCCTCTTTTCATTCTTCTCTATCTCCTCCTGCTGGCCGCCGCCACCGGCGTCCTCGGGGAAGCCCTCCTGCGGATCTTCTTCCGGCGCGAGCTCGAAAGGGCGCCCCTCGCGGCGGAGCGGAGCGCGGAGCATCTCTTCTGGCGGCGGAGTCCTTCCCTGGGATGGGACCACGTCCCGGGCGCCTCGGGATATTTCACCAACGGCGCCTTCCGCGGGGAAGTCCACATCGACGCCGCGGGAAACCGGATGAATTCCAGCGCCGGCACTTACGTCGCCGGCTATCGGGACATCCTGTTCCTGGGGGACAGCACGACCGTCTCCATGGAGGTCGACGACGGGAAAACCGTCCCCGCCCGTCTCGAGCAGGCGCTGCGCCGGCGGGGCTTGGGCTACAACGTCGTCAACCTGGGCGTCCGCGGCTATGGAACCGATCAGTCGGTCCGCAAGGCGCTGGAGTTCGCCGCGAGCCGGGAGCCCGTCGCGGCGATTTACCTGTACGTGGAAAACGATCCCTTCGACAACAACGTCCTCCGGGAAGCCGGACGCAAGTTCGGCAAGGGCGTCTATCTCCGTCCGGAAGGAAGCGCCGATTTCATCGCTTACGATTATCCCGTTCCGGCCTATCCCGGCGATTTCGTCGGACTGGTCGTCCTCGACGGAGGTTGCATCCCGCGCGTCCGCACGGGCGTCGCCCGGAAGCCGGAGCCTCGGCGGCTCGACGCGCCCCGGCGCTTCCTCGACGATCACCTCTTCCTGGCGCGCGGCCTGGGAAGGATCCGTCGCTTCTTCGAGGAGCCGGATCCGGCGGACGTCGATCCCGAGGCCATGACGCGGGGCCGCGACTGGGCCTGCTACTCCGCGTACACCGACGCCGGCGAGCCGCGCGCCCGCTGCCATGAATACTTCGACTCCCAGATGGAATTCCTCCTCGGCGCGCTCCGGAGGATCCCGTCGCTGCGCGCCATCCACCTGGTGCAGTTCCCCGATTCGTTCCGCGCGCGCGCCCTCGCCGCTCGCGGCAAGGCGGCCAGCGCCGAGGCTTTCCGGCGTCTCCTCGCCCGGAAGACGATCGACAGCTATCTGGACCTCACCGATCTCCTGGAGCGGGAAGGACGCAGCCGCGCCGACTTCCAATGTCCCTATGACGAGCACTTCTGTGAGAAAGGGATCGACTGGATCGCCGCGGAGATTGCCGCGCACGTCGTCTTCCCGTGAGCCGCGGCGCCGCCTCCCGTCTTGACATCCTCGTCCCGGAGGCCTAACTTGCGGCATCGACTTCCCTCTTTCAGGCCGTCCCGACGGAGAGCTGCCAATGCGGATCGGCTCCCTGCTCCTTCTGGGCGCATTCGCTCTCGGAACGGCCGCCCGCGCGGCGGGAGAGGAAGGCTCCTCGAAATCGGCGGAAGCCCGCCGGCCGCGGGGCCCTTATCTCCTGCGCCAGATCTTCGGAGACCAGCCCCGGTCCGCGCCGGAAGTGTTCGGCATCGTGCCGGGGATCCGGCGCGCCGACCTCCCGGCCGGCCTCGATCTCGGGAAGGAGGCGGCGGAGGCCGGCTCCCCGACGGCGTTCGTGAAGGAAATCTCGGGGCGCGCGACCGTGTCCTTCGTTTTCGCGGGCCGCGACGCCGAAGCCCGCCTCGACCACATCACCGTCACCGTCATGCAGGCGCCGCACATCACCTCGAAATCGATCCTCCTGCACCTGACCAAGATCTACGGCCCCCAGGATTCCGGGCTCGCCGAATCGCCTGAAATCCTCGGAAGCTGGCAGCATGGAACGATACTACTCCGGCATTTCGCCTCCGACAGCTTCTTCGAAATGACCCTGCTGTCCCCGGCTCCGCCGGCGCGATCGGGTTCCGGGGCGGCGCCGTCGACCGAACGCCGCCCTCCTTGACAAGGGCGGCCGCCGAATCTAGCCTTCCTAGTGTTGCGTTTCGGAAATCATGTTAACACCGAGGTCGCCGAGGCGCCCGGATCGCAAGGCGCGCCAGAGCGTCGCGTACCCAAGGCGGTACGCAAGCGAGGCGCAACGCGGCGAGCCGGGATGGATCGGGGGCCGAA